>JAIXVG010000547.1 GCA_027483145.1 Planctomyces sp. | reverse complement strand
TGGTGGTCGTGGTGATGATGGCAGTCGGGATGCTGATGTGGGCACGTGATGCGGCACAGCGAACAATCGACCGCCGGTTCTTTCGCGAAAAGTATCAGCTCGACAAAGCGCTCCAACGGATGAATCGGGCGGTCGGTCACTTGGCCGATTCTCAGTTACTATCCGAGCGAATGGCCGGTTCGTGCCGCGATGTGCTGCAGGTAGAACGAGCGGCGATCTATCTGCGTGAAGCGAAGACTTCAACCTTTCACCTGGCAGCCGCTGAAGGAACCGGGCCGCAGCTGCCCCTCAACTATACGACCAGCACGGCCTTTATTGAAACGCTATCAGGGGAGTCGATCCTGCAGCGGGTGCCGGTGAGCGGCCGATTGGGGCTGACCCCGATTCAACAAAACTTGCGCGATTTGCATGCCGACCTGGTTTCTGGTCTGGAGATCGATGGCGAGCTGGTCGGGATTGTGGTGCTGGGACCGAAGCAAGGCTCGGCCCTTTACTCGGGGGAAGATATGACCTTCCTCAGCGCGATGGCTCAGATTACCAGCGTGGCATTGCACTGCGCGAAGGTCCACCAGGGAATGACGCGGCTCAATGAAGAGCTGCGTTCCAAAGTCGACCGGATCGCACAGCAGAAGATTCAGATCCTGATGCTGCAGTCAGAGCTGTCAGCCACACAGTCGGAAGATGTAGTCGACGTGCGGGTCAGCGGTCCGGATGACGAGCGATCGACAGAGATCAAGCGCGAATTGATCAAGGGGAGCAGCCCCGGCTTGGCCCAGGTGCTGGAGGTGGTCCGCAAGGCTGCTCCGACGGATGCAACAGTGTTGTTACGGGGCGAAAGTGGGACTGGAAAGGAATCACTGGCGAAAGCGATTCACGAGAACAGTCTGAGAGCAGACCATCCGCTGGTGAGTGTGCACTGCGCGGCTCTTTCGCCGGCGCTCTTGGAAAGTGAACTGTTCGGGCATGTGAAAGGGGCTTTCACCGGGGCAACAGCCGACAAGCCGGGGCGGTTCGAGTTGGCCAATGGAGGAACGCTGTTCCTCGATGAAATTGGCGACATCTCTCTGGAAACGCAAATCAAATTGTTGCGGGTGATTCAGGAGCGAACATTTGAACCGGTGGGTAGCGGCAGGTCGGTGGCAGCGAACGTGCGGCTAATCACTGCGACGCATCAGAATCTGGAAGAGCTGATTGCCCAAGGCCGGTTTCGAGAGGATTTGTATTACCGCCTCAACGTGGTGAGCGTCAGCCTGCCGCCATTACGGGAGCGGCGTGAAGATATTGTCGAATTGACGATGCACTTTTTGCATCGGGCCGCCAAAGCCAACGGGAAGAGTTCGATTGACCTCGACGATGATGCCTTTGCCGCTTTGCAAGGGTATCACTGGCCGGGGAATATTCGTGAGTTGCAGAACGTGATTGAGCGAGCGGTGGTGCTGGCTGATGACTCGTTGATTCGTCTGGAAGATTTGCCTGTAGAGATTCGTGAGCCTGGCCGAACTACTGCGCAGACGAGACCCAGTTCTGTAAAGGGGCGGCTAGCGCTCCCCTTCCGTAAGCCCAAGCCCGCGAGCGCTGCAGCCAGACTGACGAGTGAGCGAGCGATCGCGGCGACCGAGCGAAAAGGATCAGCAGTTCGAACCGGTTCGATCGACTGGAACCGTCTGGAGCCGGGAGAAGAAATTGCGCTGCTTAAGAAAGCCTTGCGGGAATGTGATGGGAACAAGACCCGAGCAGCCGAATCGCTAGGCCTCCCCCGCAGCACCTACTTCAGTAAGCTGAAGAAGTACCAGATTGATACGGCGTGATTGGGGGAGATAAGTCTGTCAATCTGAGCAGGTGGTACTTGTCTGCCCCATGACGATCGCAATGACATTCTTGCGGATATTTCACCCTTTGAACGGCATGGCCTCCGAGGTCAAGAAAACCAAGTCACCCAAATCGTTGGACCACGCGTTGGTTATACTCAGGGGCAGAAGCCGGCGATACGCGCCCTACTCGACTAATGAGGGTGGAAGGACCAATAGATTTCCGGGTATCGATGGCGCAACCTCTTGTGGCTAAGCCACGTCGGTAGGCTCTGAAGCCAGTCAACCGATGCCACCAAGCAATGAAGGTGATGGTCATGAGAAATCCACCCGTCATATAGTCTCGGAAACTGACAAGGCAACGACAACATCAAACCGGACGTAAAACTCCTTCGCACCTTCGGCAATCCTGAATTCCGAAATGAGTTGGTCGGGGACAGGAATAAAGATACGGTTCTTTGTGAACAGTGTGGTGGAGGGTACTGCGGCTCCCGCTGCATCCGGGGTCTGAAGTGGCTCCTTTAGCTCAATGTCGTAGTAAAGCGTCAAGCCACCCGAAGCGTGATTGAAGATGTACACGACTCGATGCCCTGCCCAGATCACCTTGGTTGTGTGCGGGAAGCGGAAGAACTCACCTTCACGCTTCATTGCCTTTTCAGACAATCCAAGGAACAACTCACAGCCATTGAGTTGCGGGTACTTCTGATTCGCCACGAGAATCTTCGCAGTGCATTCGAGGTCCGGCCTCATGATCGCTGGTGCCGCATCGTATCGGTTGGCCGCTGCGTCAAGGTTTTCTTCCGGTGCAGGAGAGGACACCACGTCGGGCATTTGCTGCTCCACCTGCCCAACGTCTGACTTCTGAACACGAACCGACTGAGGCCGAGTATGAGTGCGGGCGGCTCGGATTACCTCACCCAGATTCTTGTCACCTGACAGGTAGTCAGCCAAAAGCGGCTCAAGTTCGCCCAACTCGCTCTGTTCGTACCGGTACAGTTCACGGTTCCGTTGCAGCAGCTTAAAGAGCGCATCAGCGCCTTGCCTTGTGGACGAAGGCACGAAGTCAGCGACCTTTTTGTAAAGGTGTCCTCTCACAAAATCCTTGACGAACCCAGAGAACACTTCTGGGGCAGTGCGATAGCACTTCAAGATCGGTTGAATTGCACTGATTCCCCGTGCAATGTACACATGCACGTTGTCTCCCTCTTGCTCAACCAAGACAGTCACTCCGTGAGTAATGTCTGCAAAGCGGACTGACGCATTTGGAAGCAAGTAGTCGTCACTCAGCACAGTGGCGACACGCACCACAAACACGGCTTCTTCGTACAAGAGGTCCGGGCCATCGTATGCTTTCGTGACCGTAGCCCTGTCGGGCACTTCTGGCACCTTCAAAATGTCTCGAAGATACTGGATTTGAATGCCCTTTCTTGGGTTTGACTGACTGACGCACAACAACGGGGATTCTTCTGAAGCGAAGGTTTCAATCATTTTTGGGTCACGGCCCATGTAGAAGTAGCCCTTGCCGTCCGTCTTCGCTGGTACATCGGCCAGCCGGACATTCTGACTCTTCGGCTGCATCTCTATGGCGATATTCGATGCCCATTGGAGCTTCTTGTGTGTCACAACGTATTGCATGAAGCTGTTGCTGCGATCCGACAACGCCGTTGCGCCGAGTTTCTCGCTGATAGCATACTCTGCCATCTGAATGACGCAGTTCAGATGAGATATGCTGTCTCGGCTAAGTGCCTCACGGCCAGCCGTTGGATGTAAAATGGTCAGATTGGCAACCCCACCGAGGTCATAGAACCCACTGACTGGTGCCGGTGCCAAGCCAAAGTAATTCCGCAACCCCATTAACTGCCCTGAGCCTTGCAAGAGGACTACCTCTCCCATC
>JAIXVG010000069.1 GCA_027483145.1 Planctomyces sp. | reverse complement strand
CGAACAACCCGACCACTGACGCGGTCAGGCTCGCCTGAGGATTGAGGACATGTTGTGGGTGGACTTGAGTACAATTTGCATGCCAAATGGCACTTTTCGGTTCTCGATTGAAAACTCGGATTGCCTGGCATTGCTGAATGGATTACCGTCCGCAGCCTTCTTGATTGGCAGGGAGCAATTCCTGGCACGATTGAGTCGTGGGGTTGGTCGGAGAGACGTTTCCGTTTTCGATGTTCTGACGTTTTGACTTTACCATTTCCTGAGTTGCGCTAGCCTGGATCTATCTTCAGAGTCTGTTTGCTTCCCCGCAGAGGCGATCTGCCCTGGCCGAAAGTCAAATGGGGTTTCAGACAGAGGTAGTTGGGTATTCAGATGGGTTTCTGGCAGCACGTTTTTTAGCGACACTCAGGAAGACGCAGTCCAACATGGAGGTTGGCCGCCTATGCGCTCAAGCGCCCAAAGTTCGTTTGCTACGTTATTGCTGTTGGTACCGGTTTTGACCGTGCCGCTGCTGGCGATTTTTGGCATTCCGCAGTTCGCCCCCGCAGGGAGTGCGGGGATTCAGGACGTGACCCTTGATGACTTTGAGTCGCCCGACGCGGAAGCACCGCTGGACGATCTGATTTCTAAGCGGGAGGGGCGTCAATCAACAGCATCTGGCGGACAGTCGCGGATTGCGGATGCAGCACAAACATCTGGTTCTGTTAAGGACTTGACTGGCAGCAGGTCGACTTTGGATGAACCTTTTGCTGATGCTGGTTCTCATGCGGGGCATCAGTTGCCAGATGGCAAAGGGGCTGCTGCCAGTTGGGAGGAGGAGAATCCCTTCACTGGTTTGGAACAAACAGAGCCGGGGGAAGATCCGCTGGCGGTCGCCGCGGCTCGATCGCGAGTGGCAGCCGGGCAGCGATCGATTGCTAGAGACCGTATGGCGGACGCACAAGGAGGGGGGGCTGCTTTGGTAGCCGCCCCCGTGCCCGTCCGTCAACCTGCGGCAGCCTCAGCGCGGAGCGATCTGCCCAATGGGGGGGCAAAACGAAGTGCGGTAGTACCGGTAGGCTTTGAGAATGCAGGTCGTGCGGGTGGCGCGAAGTTGGCCGAGGTTGATAGGGGCGTAATGCAAGCCGGTGGAACCGAACCACAAAGCTATCGGCGGCAGGACAACGAGCGGGGTGTGGCGAATCGCGAAGCGGTGCGCACTCGACCCGATCGGCCGCCACTTACTTGGCAAGGGGCCGTTGCCCGATTGAATGAGCTAGAGATTCGTAATTTTCGATTAGAGCCGGGCCTTCAGCCGGGGCAGTTTGTGTTTATCTGCTCTTACACGCCCGCTGATCGTCCGAGGTTGTCGTATCGGTTTGAAGCAGAAGGGAATCAGCCGCTCATAGCAGTTGATAAAGTGCTCGAACAGATTGAAGAGTGGGTTGCCGGGCAAGGGGTTCAGGGGCCTGGGGTGATGGCTCCGGGGCAGAACTAGTGGACAGTCATCGCTCGGTTTTCGAGTATCGTTAGCTTTGCGGTGCGCAAGAAACTAAGTATCTGAAAAAAGAGGCACTGGCAGAGCCAGTGGCATACAACCCTAGTTCTTCAGAAATGAAATTGAACTGGTGATTGTTGGCCGTTGTTTGAGCACTCGTTTTGAGTGCTACGAACAATCAAGTTTGTCGGGTGACATCAATGCGGCCGCTATTTCATCCGCTGCAAAAGATTGGTCGCGGCCTTGGTTCCTCGCATATTGCAGAGGGGACTCGTTCGGCTGGATTGTGGCTTCGCAAAGAGCAGCCTGCGGCCGACGTGTTAGCGTTTAGTGTAATCGATCCGGCGCGAGTGCGCACTCCGAAGATGGCTCGGCTGGAAGCAGTGCTGTTGGTGGCAGATGGGGCGATTTCGGCAAAACGATTGATCCAGTTGGCGACGCTGGTTGATGTGGCCGAGGTGCGGACGCTGGTTGAAGAGTTGAATCGGGCCTTCGCTGCGGCTGACTCACCGGTACGGGTCGAGCAGATTGCAAGTGGTTACCGACTGATGACGCTCCCTCAGTTTTCGTTTTGGCTGGGGAAGCTGCATCAGCGCGAGGCGGAGCTAAAGCTAACGCCACCCGCACTCGAAACGCTGGTGGTGGTTGCCTATCGGCAACCGGTCACGCGGGCCGATGTGGAAAGCGTGCGGGGGGTGCAATGCACCGAGATGCTCAAGCAACTGATGGACCGGGGGTTGGTTCGTATTGCGGGCGAAGAAGATTCGTTGGGTAGGCCGTTTTTGTATGAGACGACCCGGGCGTTCTTAGAAATGTTCGGCCTGAAAAACCTCAATGAGCTTCCG
This sequence comes from Planctomyces sp., assembly GCA_027483145.1. Taxonomy (GTDB): domain Bacteria; phylum Planctomycetota; class Planctomycetia; order Planctomycetales; family Planctomycetaceae; genus JAIXVG01. The sequence goes on along the minus strand of JAIXVG010000069.1, from coordinate 5,572 downwards.
AACTCGTCTCGGTTGCGGCGGATGCCCGTCAGTGGCGAACTAGCAGGTAAGCCGAGGGTTGCTTAGCGGCCGAGGGGCTTGCGCTGCAAGGTGGACTGCACAAACGCTGCAGACTTGCCAGCTTGCTTATTTTTCTGAAATTCGACTGGGAATTTGGCCGGTTTTCTGAGTTTTCTTCATGATTTGCCCGAAATTTCTTTGCCAAATCGGTTTCGAGGTTTAATCTGACGGAGTCGACCGCATTGATCGCGGTTCTGCTCTTTGAGAATTGGGGCTAGGATGGCACCCGGTGATCTCGCACCCCATTCGGGAGTCGTATTGTGGTCAATTCTTCATTGATCGCGGGCCGGAGCGCCGAGCCAACCTTGGCGGCGCGAAGCCAAACCCTTCAGCAGTTTCAGCCGTTGAGCCGATTCGATTTCGAAAGCCGAGGCGATTGCAGGCCTGCTGACGACGTCAGCCTGATTGACGAGATGCGGCTGCGAACCTGGGCTAGGCAAAACTATGTCGGCCCCGATGAACGAGATCCGGCATGGCATCCGGTGGTGCTTGATGAAATGGGGCGGATCGAGCGGGGCGAAGCCTAACAGGCCAGTTGGCGGTGGGTGCATAACTTGGTATGCGTGCCGTTGACTCCCCATTTTGTGCTGCGTTGTTGACCAATCGTTTTTCCCATCTCAAGATGATGGAATGAGCGAAGAGTTGACGGCTTATCACGAAGCGGGGCACGCGTTTGTTGCGACCTACCTGGGTGGCAGGGTGCAGTCGGTGACGATTGATCCTGACTGGGATGATGGCCCCAAGCGATCGGGTGACACGCAGGTTTCGTGGAAGAAGTCGGCCCAGTCAAGTAAGCAGTTGGCGGAAAAATTGGTGCTGGTTGCGCTTGGTGGGCCGGTGGCAGAGATGATCTATTCGGGGGACCCATTTCATCCGGCTGCAGTGGAAGAATGGCGGGGTGATTGGGATTCTGCTTGGGAGACAGCGGCAGAGGTGTGGCCTGATGAGCAAATCCGCATGGCCAAGCTGGAAGAGCTGACTCGGGGGTTGTATGCGATTTGCTCAGATGAAAATCATTGGGCCGCGATTGGTGATTTGGCCGATGGGTTGCTGGCTCATGATATGCTGGAGCGTGAAGAGGTGGAGGAGATTGTAGGGCAGTGGGTTGACAGATAGAGGGTGCGGCTTAACGAGAACGTGCGTTTTGGCCTGCTATTGAGGTTCTGCGTGGCCAAATTGCTCAAGCAAGTTTAGGGCGGCGGATTGGCCGCTGTGAATGCAGTCGGGGACGCCTACGCCATGATAGGCGTTGCCTGCCAGGACGAGACCGGGATGCCGAGCGATGGCGGTTTCGATGCGATTAACCCGGTCGACGTGACCCAGGTGGTATTGAGGCATCGCTTTGGGGTAGCGAACAACGCGGGCAAACAACGGTTCGCCATGCACACCCAGAGTTTCTGCCAACTCTTCTTTGACCAGTTGAATGAGTTGCTCATCGGTTTGATCGAAGAGCTCGGGCTGCATGGCCCCTCCGACGAATGTTCTTAGCTGAACCTGGCCGGGGGGTGCCCGATCTGGGAACTTGCGGCTGGCAAACGAGACGGCCAGAATTCGCCGTTGCTCAATGGCTGGGATCACCAGGCCAAACGCACTGAGGGGGTGTGTGATGTTCTCGGCCAGGTGACCAGTGACGACGATGGCACTGGAGGCATGCTCGATGGCCCGCAGCTCGTTGGCCAAGTCGGCATCGAGCCAAGCCAACAGGGAAGCTGCTTTGTGAGCGGGCGCGGTAACAATGATTCCATCGGCATCAAGTTGTGAAGAGTCGGCCAGTGTGACGTGATAGCGCTGACGGCCGACATCCTTTTCGATTTTGGTTACGCTCGACTGCAAGCGTATGTTGACATAACTAGCAATGGTGTGGCTCAGGCGATCAACAAGCTGTTGCAACCCGCCACGCAACGCAGCAAAGAGGCCGTACCGGGCACCGCTGGTATTGCGATCGCCGGCAGACGCTTGCAAGGCTTGCTGTCGAGCCGCTTCGATAAGGCTGCCGTATCGCTGCTCGTCATCAAGGAACCGGGGCATGGTTGCCATCAGGCTTAGCTTTTCGGGGTCGGAGGTGTAGATCCCTCCGACAAGCGGCTGGACCAAACGCTCGAGCGCTTCCTGCCCGAAGCGACGTCTGACAAAGCTTGCCAGGCTTTCGTCGCCAGGAATACGTTTGCGGGGAACGAACAGTTCGGACAGCAGTCGCAGCTTGCCGTAAGTGGTAAAGATGGGGGTCTTGATGATGGGCCAGATGGCGCTGGGGCTGAGCAGTGTAAAGCCCTCGGGGACTGGGACAGGCTTTCCCTGATGTAGAACAAGTGCCCCGCGGAACTGCTTGGCTGTTGAAATCAGTTGATCTTCTAGACCCAGTTCCTGGCAGAGCTTAACGCCAGCGGGTTTGTTGGTGATGAATGAATCGGCCCCGGTATCGACCATGTGGCCGCGAATCCATTCGGTGCCGACTAGGCCCCCCAGGCGACTGGAGGCTTCAACCAGATGAATGTTAACAGGGGTCTTGGCAGCGATGGCCTGCTGATGGACGTAGTACGCAGTGGCAAGGCCGGTCAGACCTCCGCCGATGATTACTATTTGGCGCGGGGTGGCAGTCTGCTGGCCTTCAGCTGCATCGATCGAACGAGAGCTGACGGTACCACTCACGCCGGGGCCTTTATGCTGTGTTACCGTTGCATCATCACGCGTGGTTAGTTGCTAACGGGAAACTCATGGACAATTTTGACGAGGGCCTTTACGTGGTCTGGTGGAACTTCAGGAAAGACCCCGTGACCTAGATTAAAAATATGGCCGGGCCTCCCTGCAACCGACTTGAGGACCCCTTCGGCCATTTCCTTAAGTGTGGGAATATTGGCCATGAGAGCGACCGGGTCGAGATTGCCCTGAACGGCGACATCGTGGCCGACGATGTCCCAGGCGTCTTTCAAGTTGATTCGCCAATCGATCCCCATGACCGAGCCACCGGCTGCACGCTGCAAGGGGAGCAGGGCATTGTTGCCATGCACGAAGTGAATGACCGGGGCTAACGGCGTAATCGCGTCGAGAATCATTTTGGAGTAGGGGAGGGCATAGGTCTGGTAATCGACCGGGCTTAAGCACCCGGCCCAGCTGTCAAAAAGCTGAACGGCTTGGCAGCCCGATTCGATTTGACGCGCGAGATACTTGATGAGGCTGCGGGAGAGCTTTTCCATCAGATCGCGCCACTCGGCCGGGTGGTTATACATGAGCGATTTGGTGCGAACGTAGTGCCGTGAGCCGCCCCCTTCGATGAGGTAACTGGCCAGGGTGAAGGGAGCACCGGCGAACCCAAGCAGGGGGATATTGCTTGGCAACTGCTGACGAATGAGCTTGACGGCGTCGAAGACGAACCCGAGCGAGTCGACATCGTTCAGCTCTCGCAGGCGGGCGACATCGGCTGCCTCGCGAATGGGGTTATGGATGATTGGGCCTTCCCCCTTGGCGTATTCGAGGTTGGCCCCCATCGGCTCAAGCATGGGTAAGAGGTCAGCGAATAAAATGGCCGCATCGACACCCAGGACCGACTGAGCAGTGAGGGTGACCTCTGCCGCCAGTTCGGGCCGCTTGCAAAGGTCAATGAAGGTGACCTTGCTGCGGACGGCCATGTATTCGGGAAGATACCGCCCAGCCTGCCGCATAATCCAGACGGGGGTAACATCAACAGGCTGGCGCCGGGCCGCCTTCATAAAGCGGCTGTGGTAAAGTTCTGGAGTGATCATGCCAGTAGTTTACGGCGTTTGCTTCGATTTGGGGAGTCGAGGGGCGACCGACGATGGCCTGAATTACTCACCCACTACCGGCATCATTCCCGGCCCGGGTTTGAAGGCTATGCCGTACTAGTTACGGTTTCCGCGATATGTTTTGTTTCCAATGATGTCCTTGGGCGATCCGACAATCTCGTCAGTGTGGTTCGAACAGAGGGTTGCCCCTTTTTAGAAACAAGTTGACTTTTGGGGCGTGGTAGCGTACTCCTGACGGCATGACGATGCAGGTTTACCACTTTCTGTTGTGTGTCTTAGTGGCTCATGTGCTGCACATTCCTGTCCCCTTTCCAGATTTGGACGGGGGACGGCAAGGAACCCCAACAGCCGGCATTAGTGATTTGGATACTTGGCAGATCGTTTTGGTTGGTGTTTTACCCAATGAAGACATCGATCGGGGTCCAATTCGCAACAGTAATGGGCCAATCCCCGAAAAACCGCAGGGGTCGCCATTTGGTCCTGAAGTCATTGTTTCTGGCTCCGTATGCCTCTCGGAGCCACTGACTGGGGTATTGGAGTCTCCGCTCTGTGCGATCTGCCAGGTCGCGTATGCTCGCCTCGGGCAGTACCGGTCAGCTCGCAGGGAAGAAGCAAGCGGCTTTGTTTCCGGTGGAAGAGGTTTGTGTGTTTCCCTCGGTCGCTGGCTCGTTTAACGCCAGGGGCCTGTCAGGTGTGAAACCAGCTTGTAGGACCGACCAAGCCTCGGTCGTCTGTGGCCGTCACGCTGGCTTTCGAGTCTAGCTGCGGTCTAGTCGCAAGCCATCGCTTGTTTGCTGCGATTGCTGGCGCAAAACACTGACTTTCAAACTGGATGCGCTGCTTGGTGTTTTGCCTGCCTGCGATCTTCGAGTTTGCAACCTGTCGTTGTGAAACCAGCTTTTGAGGTTAAATGTTTGCTCTCGAAGAGCTTCGTTGTCCAATCCTACGTGCTTGTTTTGCTTTGTATTCCCAAATGGCAGAAATGTGCGGTGCGGTGCTGCATCACTTGAAGGCCATTCAATGCCGCATTGTGGTGTGATAATGAACTGGTAGTACTTGCAAAACTCTTGAGCGAAAATGTTGATACCGAGATTCATCGAGTGAAACGTGTCGCCATCCGGTTTTGAAATAGACTCTTCACTCTTTTTGGCGGTCGCCAATGATCGCAAATTAGAATCAACCCGATATAGGAAACCTGAATATGTCTCGAATTCGAAATAAGTTTGCCAAACCGGCAGTAAATGGATTTACGCTGATTGAGTTATTGGTGGTGATTAGCATCATTGCCGTTCTGATTGCACTCTTGTTGCCTGCGGTGCAGCAGGCACGAGAAGCAGCCCGCAGAACTCAGTGTCGTAATAACTTGAAGCAGCTTGGTTTGGCGCTGCATAACTATCACGATTCCTCGCTTTGCTTGCCGCCCGGGTGGATTGGAATTACTTCAGGCCAGCCAGATATTGCCGGTAGCAATGGATGGAGTTGGGCCGCGCGGCTGCTGCCTCAACTCGATCAATCACCCCTCTTCAATACAATGAATTTTAATGAGAAGGTTGGCAACGCAGTGAATGCGGTGCCCAGAACGGCCGTGCTGGCGGTGTTTCGTTGCCCATCGGATATCGGCCCTGGCAAGTGGACCATTACGTCGAGCGGCACAACCAATCCTCTGGCCGAAGTGGCCGCAGCGAGTTACTCGGGGGTGTTTGGAAAGGACGAGGTGGACTACTGCAACGCGCTAGCACCAGGGGCTTCCT
>JAIXVG010000144.1 GCA_027483145.1 Planctomyces sp. | reverse complement strand
CCTTGGTCGCGCGCGGCGAGAAGGACGTCCATCAGCATTTTTTCGGTGACGGCGTTTCCAATTTGAACTGCTCCGCCGGAGATGGTTTCGCTCTCTTGTGTGAGTTCAGCAGAGCTGAACGTGGCGCCGTGAATGCCGTCGCGGCCGGTGCGACCACCGATGGCAACGATGAGTTCGCCGGGGGAGACGTGCTTATCGCAGCGGTCGACAGGGATGAGGCCGGCTGTGCCGCAGTAGACAAGCGGGTTGCCCAGGTAACGAGGGTCGAAGAAGACGGCCCCGTTGACGGTGGGGATGCCCATGCGGTTGCCGTAATCGCGGACCCCAGCAACGACCCCTTTGGCGACAAGACGCGGATGAAGTACGCCCGGGGGGAGAGACTCGGCCGGGGTATTGGGTGGGGCGAAGCAGAAGATATCGGTGTTGCAGACGGGCCGTGCCCCGAGGCCTGTGCCGAGAGGATCGCGGATGACACCGCCGATGCCGGTGTTGGCCCCGCCGTAGGGTTCGATGGCGCTAGGGTGGTTGTGGGTTTCAACCTTAAAGCAGGCGTGATTGTGCTGATCGAAGGTGACAATGCCTGCGTTATCTTTGAAGACGCTGACACACCAATCGTTGGCTCCCCACTTTTTGCGCAGGGTTTGGGTGGCAGCAAAGATGGTCTCTTTGAGCATGTTTTGAAAGAGACGCTCGCCGTGCTCATCGGAATAGCGAATTCGACCGGCGAGGGTTTTGTGCGAGCAATGCTCGCTCCAGGTTTGGGCAACGGTTTCGAGCTCGATATCGGTTGGGTCGCGATCGAGCGATTGAAAGTAGCGCTGAATGGTCTGCATTTCGACCAGCGACAAATAGAGCTGCCCGGCTTTACTGAGATGGGCCAAGTCGGCATCGGTCATCGTGCGCAGAGGGACGGTTTGCAAGCGGAACTGATAGGGGGCACCAACGCCAATGGTGGTGAGGGCCAAGGGGCCGGTGAGGACTCGCTCGATGGCATCGTTGGCGAGGATCCGTTTTTCCAGCCGGCTTAGCTCGGCCGGGGCGACATCGTGGTTAAGCCAGTATCGCCGGAGGGTGGCGACGTTTTCCGGGGCGAGGCCCAGTTGCTGCAAGGCGGCCTTCGTGCTGTGCCCGGTGTTATCGGTGACGCCCGGCTTGTAGAGAACGTTGAGCAGCACATGTGCTGTCGTACCGTTGCTGGCGTCAGATTGCTGCGTGGGGAGGGAGCGAATGGCGAAGACTTCGGCGATGGGGTCGGCCAATAGTTCTTTGGTGGCCTTCTCGACTTCGGATTGATTGAGCTGGCCTTCGATGAGGAAGCAGCGGGCGGCAGAGACCTGAGTGATGGTCGATAGGCCAAAGGCGTGGGCTTCGGCGAGAACTCGCTGACCTTCGCGATCGACTTCGCCCATTGAGGCCCGGACTTCGACTTCGTACAGCATGGTCATCTCGAATTCATTCTGGATGGGCCAGCGAATGGGGCTGGACCAAAGGGGCCTACTTCATGGATGGCGAACAGCTGGCATGGGGGTTTGGCTTCCCACATGGTCTGCTTGTACACCGCTACCGCCTTGTTTTAGGGTGCCAGCGGCAGTTCATCCCAAGTAAGGACGCCCTGCTTGCAAAGGACTGGCGATGCCAGTGACACACGAGCCCAATTCTGAGCGGCGACGGCCGGTCTAGCTTAACCGATCTCGTGAGGTTTTACCGGCCGTGAGCAGCCCGGCCAAGGCTTCGGCGTTGCCGTGCGACAAAGCGACCTGATATTTCGACAGCATTTGCTGCAGGCTGGCGAGGGCGACGGCGGTTGCGGGGCGATTATTCATGAGAATACTGACCCATAAATCGGGGTTGCCCGACGCGACCCGGGTGGTGTCGCGAAAACCGGTTCCGACGAAAGGGACCAGCTCTTGCGGCAGGAGGCAAGCCAGGGCAGCAGCAGCCACATGGGGTAAATGGCTGGTGAGGGCGACCACGTTATCGTGATCGGACGGGGCAAGGGGAATGACCCGGCTGCCGACGCTGTTCCAGAAATTGGTGAGAAATTCAACCCGCTCTGGAGGCGTTTTTTCGTCGGGACAAATGATGCAGACTTTCCAGTCGAACAAATGGGAGACGGCGTGCTCGAAGCCGACTTTTTCGGATCCGGCAATCGGGTGCGAACCAATAAAGCGGCCGGGGGGGAGCCGCTTGGCCCGCACGGCCAAATCGATGGTCCCTTTGGTGCTGCCAACATCGGTGATGAGGGCATGTTCGGGAGCAAACCGGGAGACCTCGCCCACTGCGTCTGCGACTTGATCGACAGGTGTGCAGACGACGGCGAGGTCGGCCTGACTGGCGGCTGGCTTCAGATCAACAAATGCTTCGTCGATGATCCCCGCAGAAACGGCCTTGGCCAGGCGACTGAGGTCGCGGCCGACGCCGATGACTCGTTTGGCGATGCCTCGCTCGCGGCAAGCTAAGCCGAGCGACCCACCCAACAAGCCGACCCCAACGATGGCCAGCGTGTTAAAGAGAAACGAGTCGGGTCGATGGGTGCTCATGGTGCAGCAGTCTATCGACCCGCTAGGCAATTGTCAGTCTGAAAATGCATGACTTATATATGGGGAAACCCTTAAGAATCTGTTGTCAGAACTGAGGGGAGTGGCGATTTAAGGGCCACTTTGGCACAGACAAGCCCGGGGAGTTGGCGAGAATGCCGGTTTCGGCGAAATCTCCAAGATAGGTGGGGCGATTCCGACCACTTGCGTTGTCGGCTCGGCTAAGCTCTTGGTGTAATCGGGATCCGACAGGAGTGACTACGTCGATACCTCGCGATCGACTTTGTTGGGGGGTGGCAAAACGGGCTGAAGTTCTTCGGGCTGAGCTTCTGAGCCGGGGATGGGGCCCAGGGGGCTAGGCTCGGTATTCAACGGAATGGGTTCGCCCGGTTGAGGGAGGGTGGGATTGGGTACTGCACCTGGCTGCGCGGGGAAGGATGGGCCAGGGAGGCCAGGCTGAGTGGGATTGGGGAGCATTGGGGATGGTGGAGCGCCAGGTGTGCTGGAGTTGGGCAAGCTTAGCCCTGGAGGGGTTGAGGGGCTGACGCCACTATCGACCAAGAGGTTTAGCAGAGTGGTTTCTGCTTCTGCCAAGACGAGTGCCAATTTAGTGGCATTTTCGCCTGGCTGATCGGCGATACCGCGCCATCCCAGCGCCACCTTTTGCACATCGCGGAATTGGCGATCGAGCCCTTCCAGTGTTTGAACGGTGTGCTGAGACAACGGACGTTGGGCCAGCTTTTGCGATAATTGCTCAGAGACGAGCATCGCTTCATACGCGTTGCGATAGACCTCGCGAAAGTTGTTCGCCAGTCGGTACTCGCGATGCATCAGGAAACAGGCGTCCTTCAGCTTTTCGAACAAGGACTGAGCGAGTGCTGGCCCTTCCTGGCGAGCACCATAAACAAGACCCGATTCGCCACGAGGAGAGACGGCCTGTGGCCCGCGGCTGTAATCGCCTAACCCGCCATTAAGGGGAGTGAACGGTAAGCCCGTTTGGCGCGGCTGCTGGGGGGCAATTCGGTTTGGGGAGTTCGGAAAGACCGGCTGCTGACCGGAAGGAAGGGCGTAGTTGTCCCGCTCGCGAAAGGGCCGGGGTTCGGTCATCCATGGTTCAGGAACAACGAAGCCAGGACGCAGCCGATACTCGGACCCGTATGGGGTGAAGTAGACTCCTGGTGGCGTGAAGACTGCTCCGGAATAGCCAGGACCGTAGGGACCATAGCCGTATGGACCGAATGCCCCGGGGCCGTATGCTCCGTAGCCCGATCCATAACCGTAGGGATAGTTGAAGCCGTTGCCAAAGCTGAGGCCGAACGAGACGCCACTGCGTTGGCCCGGGACATAAAAGCCGTTATGGGGATATTGGGCTTGGGCTTCGCCCATCAGGCAGAAGAGGCTGGCCAGCAGGGCAACGCCTGCGATGAGCGAGCATTGCGGGGACATCGTCGTCATCAATTGGCGAATTCGATTGAGGCACCAAGCCAGCCAATTAGGCGTTTGAGAAAGAAACACCGTCGCGAGATGTGCCGGTGATTGGCGTTCGAGGTTGAGAACCCGACTGCTCACGCTGTCGGCTCGCCTGGAATTTAGAGAGATTGAAGACTTGTTCCGACACTGAGGGCACATCGAATGCATGGTTCGTCCTCCGCTTACTGCCAGCAGGGCTGCCGGGAAAGTACTGCCTGATAATTCTACCCGTCCGAGTCGGTAGTTGGCAGTCCAGAGTCCCATGTTGGGACAAAGGGGCATTTCTTGTGCCGGTGTCGCCAAGGGAGCAATCGGCGTCGGTCGGGCTGTGCCTGAAGGGTTGTCGGACTCGATTCTTCGTTGCGCCGGAGATGCGTCAGGCACCGCTTGACCTACACTTTGCGAGACTAATCATGCCGCTGATCTGATGACAGTTGGTGCCGAATTGATGGCGCATGGGGGAGATGGTGGGGAGCTGCCGGCCGTCAGCGGGGCAAAAAGACTGATGGTGATGGATCTTGTTGCTTCGCAAGGAAAACCAGTCTGGCGACTGGTCGGGCCATCCAACGGATGGGTTGTTGACCGAGCGAGTGGGTTAATGCAAGAGAGCCGACGATTGGCATCGTCGGCTCGGGAAGGGTTGGCTGAGGAGCTGCTGGTTGGCGAGGGGGGGTTACCTTCAACGAAAGGGTTGGGCGCTTGTTGAAGAACGGGAGACCTAAAACGTTGGGAACAGGTTGGCAATGTACTTGATGGCGGCTCGCAGGTCGGAGGCGGGATCGTCGCTGGGTCCTGACAGGCAGGTTTGCCAGCCCTGGAAACCGATTTCATCGAGAGTGGCCAGTAGCTCAATCCACGGGAGGCTGCCGCGCCCCACGACGACCTTTTGGGCGGTGCCGCCGTAGTTTCGCATCAGGTCGACCAGGCTAACGTGGCCCAGCACCGCATGCAGTTGCCGGAGGGCTTCGACAGGGGTGCTGTCTTTGACATCGATGGTGGATGGGTCGAAGTCGACGGCCAGGGGGCCAATCTCGACCGAGTTGATTAGCTCCAGCATGGCTGCGGGTGACTCACCAGCCGGAGTCAGGCAGAGCGAGACCCCCACATGATCGGCATGCCGGGCGAGGTCGCTGAGGACATCGTGCAAGATCCGTCGTGGCCCCACCTGTTCGGGCGCGGGGAGCGTTCCAGCGCACAGTGTGAGGACGGTCATGCCGAACTGACGGGCGAGGGTCATTGCGCCTCGAATGGCCAGGACCCGCTTTTCGAGATGCTCCTTATCGGCGAGGCTCCGCTTCAGGGGAAACGTCCCCACTGCAAGCTTGATCCCCAAT
>JAIXVG010000282.1 GCA_027483145.1 Planctomyces sp. | reverse complement strand
TAAATCTGACCGGTATGACCGACTTAATTGTGCGGCTGGTTCGACCTGGAGGGGTTGGCCAGAAGTTTGAAACTCGGGTGGCCGCCCGCCTGTATCGGGGGACGCTCAAGTGCGAATCGTTTCGTTACCCGCTTCAAGACGTGTCGGCTGAGATTATTGATGATGGCAAACGGGTCGAACTGAAAAACATCACCGCCCGTCACGACTCAGCCAGGCTGACTGCCAGCGGGAGTTTCGAAAAGTTCCCTGCCCCGGGCTTGTTGCAATTGAAGGTTGTTTCTGAAAAGACGCAATTCGATCAACAGCTTTACGAAGCGGTTCCGCAAGCATTGAAAGAGGCCTGGGACGATATCTCTCCGCGCGGTGAGTTCGATATCGATACCCGAATTCGGTGGATTCCTGGCGAGCCGCCGGTCGTCGTTGTGCCGCAACTGCAGTTAAAGTCGGCTGATATTCTAATGAAGTCGTTTCCGTTTGCCCTGTCCGAATGCCAATCGAACATGACTTGGCGCGATGGCGAACTAACCATTCATGACTTCTCCGGTAAACATGATGAGACGACCGTTCATGCTCATGGCGTCGCACAAACTCAGCCATCTGCCTGGAAGATGGTTCTGGGCAATCTGCAGGTTGACGATTTGCAAACGTCGGCCACATTTCGTAAAGCACTTCCCAAGTCGTTGGGGCAAATTGTTGGCGCACTTAATCCGACCCGTCCTTTTTCGCTTAGTGGAACACTGGAGCTAGCCGGAAACCGGTCGCAGGTGAGTGAAACAAAGTGGAATTTGCAATTCGTCCTTCCTGATAACGATGTGACAGTCGGTCAAAGACTCGAACGAGTTCGAGGACGAATTGACTTGGTTGGCGAGACCACCGAAGCGGGTCCGTCATTCGATGGGACGCTCGATCTCGATTCGCTGCGAGTGTTTGGCTATCAACTTAGTCAGGTAAAGGGGCCGCTGTCGTTAAAGGATGGCGTATTAACAATTGGGTCGGCCGAAATCATGGTTCCTCCACCTGCTGCCAAGGCCCGCTTTGTGCCACTGGCTGAACGAGTCTCGGCGAAGGTGATTGATGGAACCCTAACGTTTGATGCTCAGGTTCAGCTCGATAGCGAAACGCCGACCTATCAACTTAAGACAACGCTGGCGAGGGGAAACCTCGAGAAGTACGCTCAGCTTTACACCCGTGGTCAGCCCAATCTGAAAGGGATTATGAACGGGTGGATGGAACTTCAGGGCCGGGGAGCCGATGCCCAAACGGTGATGGGGCAAGGGCAGTTGCAAATCAGCCCAGCGGCCCTGTATGAGTTACCGGTGGTTGTGCAAATTTTCCGATCGCTGCAGTTGGCGGGGGACAAGACCGCCTTTCGTTATGCCGATCTGGTTTTCAATGTGCGCGACGAGAAGTTTAACTTCCAAAGTATCGATCTGGTGGGGAACGCCATCAACCTGCGCGGCCGAGGCTATGTGCGGTTTGATGGAGGGATGATGCTCGACTTCTACTCGATGCTCTCGCGCAATCAGGTTCGGATCCCGGTTGTCCACGAGATTATCGGGATGATGAGCCGCGGCTGGGTCGGTGTTGAAGTCCGCGGCAATGTCGGCGCTCCGGTCGCACGTGTGGTCCCCGTCCCTGAACTGGACGATGCGATGCGTCAATTCTTAAGGCCGATCGAACCGCGGAATGTGGGAAATGCTCCCCCCACATTTGCACCAGCTCGCATTGGATCTGATGCTGGAAGCAAGACCGAGGTTGAGTAGTGTTGTTTTCAGTCGGCTGGTTGGATGCTCCTTGTAATTAAGCACCCGTTGGCCCAACTCGCTCAAGAACATCGCAAGGTTGCGCCATGTGCAGACTCGCAAGCAGCGACAATCGCCGCCTGCGACTTGTCCACTTCTTCACTGGTCAGCGTTCGGTCTTTGGCACGATATTCGAGTGTAAAGAAGTAAGATTTCTTCCCGTCACCGATCTGCTTGCCGCGATACTGTCCGCCGAAGGTGACCCCTTCCAGCAGCCCTCCTGCAGCTAGTTGAACCGTGTGCGACAGCGACTCCCACTCGACTCGTTCATCAAGGACGAAGTTGATATCGCGCGAAATACCGGGATAGGCAGGGAGGGGGGTGAACTGAGGTATCAGGTTGGCCTGAGCATCGAGGACCGAGACCCGCAGCTCTGCAGCACAGCAGACATCCCGAAGGCCATACCCATCGCTTACACTGCGAGATACTTCCCCCAGCCAGCCGATCGCTAGACCATTTAAGAATAGCTCGGCCGATCTCCCCGGGGTAAACCATGCAGCTGCGCAGCTTACTGCGGTCAGTTTTGCGTTGGGACAAAGCCGATGGACGAGGGCTTCAAGCGTCCCCTTAAGCCCCTGATAATCCTGGCCCGTCACCAGAGACAGCATTGTCGGCTCGGTCGCATCTTCTGTTGATGATCGGTCTGCAGACAAGAAGACCTTGGCCATTTCAAAAAGGTCAGCCGAGTGATTGCCATGCCGCTCATTCTCGCGGCGTGAGATGAGCAAGCTGGGAATCAAGCTTTGACGCAAGCAGTTCTCTTGCCGCCGTGTTGAATGATCGACCTTCAGAACCGGATGGGGCCCAAACGGCTTGCAAGCTTCTGCATCGGCTTCGCTCACAAACGAGATAGTGAGTGCTTCGTAATAACCGCAGGCGACCAGAGTTTGACGAATTTTGTCAGTAACTCGATCACGGCGCGATTTGGCACTGGCACACAGCGGTACGGGAACATCTTCGGGAATCTGCTCATAGCCGAACACCCGGGCGACTTCTTCAACAAGATCAATCTCGCGGGTTAAGTCCCGGCGAAACGAAGGTGGAACAAAAACGCCCTGTCCATTGTCTTGGGAGGTCACCTGGCAACCTAGCGCGACGAGGATGCGAACTGCTTCGGCCGGTGGAATCGTAATCCCCAGCGTGCGTGGTATGGCCTGCCAGCGCAGCTTGATTGGGGCGGGTGTTACTGGAACACAGTCGCCGGCAGTCACGGGACCTTCCACCAGTTCGCCACCAGCCAGTTCCAGAATCAACTGACAGGCTCGCAGACTGGCCAAAGCTGGCCCGTTGGGATCGAGTGCTCGCTCAAACCGATAAGATGACGGGCTGTGCAGACTGAGTTTCCGAGCCGTACCGCGAACCGAAAGAGGGGCGAATGAAGCTGCCTCGACAAGGACGGTTGTTGTTCGATCCGAGATTTCTGTAGCAAGACCTCCCATGACCCCTGCAATGGCCACCGGTTGTTTGTCGTCAGCGATCACGCACATCTCAGGAGTCAGGTCGTACGTTTTGTTGTTGATCGCGACCAGCTTCTCACCTTGGGTAGCCCGGCGAACACGAATCGTGTGGCCACTCAGCTTATTGTAGTCGAACGCATGAAGCGGTTGAGCGTATTCGAGCATCACATAGTTAGTGATAT
>JAIXVG010000526.1 GCA_027483145.1 Planctomyces sp. | reverse complement strand
CGAAGTTGAAGTACAATATCTGGGCACCAACGAACATCAAAAACGTAATCAAGGCACTCCAAACCGCTACCAAGCCCAAGGTTGAAGTATCAATATCATCATAGGAAGCCATTTGTTTGCCGCCCCGCTGAAAACAACCGCAAAACTTAAGTTCTCGAAACTGACGCAACCAATCTGCCTGAACACGGTATCCGAGCAAACGGGATTCTCAAATTTGCTGCACCATACTGTGAGGTAGTGAAATTCTATACAGCTAAATATTGTGAAAATTGATCGATTCAGCCAATCGGGGGTCTTTGAGGGGAACCAGCGAATGACTTCCGGCGCTGTTGAGCAAGGCCGCCATGTAGAGACTGACCATCCCGACCAGACATCCCAGGTCGATCAAGCTTCCAAAGCCCAACCACTGACCCAAGGGAACACCACCTTCAACTCGCTCTGGCATAATGAGCCAGTAAAGATCGACCCAATGCATTAGCAGCATCCAGCAGGCCATCACTGCCAAGACGGTTTTGCTACGCTTTGAATCTCTCGGCATCAGAATGAGGAACGGAAGGAAGAAGTGCCCAATCACCAGTGTAAAGGCTACAAACTGCCAGCCGTTGGTGATGCGTTCCAGGTACCAGAACGTTTCTTCAGGGATGTTTGCATACCAAATCAGCATGTACTGCGAGAAGCCGCAGTATGCCCAGAAACAAGTGAACCCAAACATCAGCTTACCAATATCGTGCCGATGCTCGACGGTCACCGGCTTCAGCAGGAACCCATCCTGCTGCAGGTAGATGATGATCAGGGCCATCGTCGCGAAGAAGCCAACCATGCTTCCAGCGAAGAAATAAACACCGAAAATGGTGCTGAACCAGTGAGCGTTCAAGGACATCACCCAGTCGATCGACGCAAAAGTGATCGACAGAGCGAAGGCGAACGTACAAACCGGAGCAATCGCTTCCAGCTTTAGTGTTGAAGCCGCATCACCGGTCTCGTCCTGAGCGACCGACAGCTTGCGGAAGTAGAGAGCCGTTCCACACCAGATTCCAAAGTAGATCAGGCAGCGGACCGCAAAGAACGGGGCGTTGAGATAGGGAGCCTTGTTGCTGATCAGCGGATCCTCTGCAACCTTGGCCGGGTTGTTCCATTCATACAGCGAATAGCTACCAAAGATGACCAGCAGCAGCACTGGCAGAAACAGGGCGGCCAGCGGAACGATCGAAGCTGCCATGTTCTCAGCCAGTCGGCGGACAACCACACTCCAGCCAGCGCGGGTAAGATATTGCAGAACGACAAAGAACAAGGCCCCTAACGACAGGGACAAGCAGAATACAAAACTATGCAGGTAAGAGAAGAAGAAGTGCTGCATCCCATCGCCAGCGATC
This sequence comes from Planctomyces sp., assembly GCA_027483145.1. Taxonomy (GTDB): domain Bacteria; phylum Planctomycetota; class Planctomycetia; order Planctomycetales; family Planctomycetaceae; genus JAIXVG01. The sequence goes on along the minus strand of JAIXVG010000526.1, from coordinate 1,839 downwards.
GCACCTGCGATCAGGGCAACCAATAACGCAGCCAGACCCACCACGACACACGTACGAAATGTCGACGGCCCCCAGGCATCGAGCGTTTGCCCAATGGCCCAGTCGTGTGAAGTTTCGTGATGATGATCAGCCATTTCACTCTCTCCGCGAAACTGACGAATATCCGCCAGCCAATCGGTCTATTATCTGGAACTAAACTAGATATTTGCTTTACAGGTCGTTGAGTGCATCCCGTAATTCGGCCGGAACGTCATCCAACGTCGAGTTGCGCCCCTTTTGCAAGGCCCGCAAATAAAGAATGATCGCCCAGCGGTCTTCCGTTGGAATCTGATCGCCATATCCAGGCATTTTTCGCACCCCGTTAGTGATCGAGTGGAACAGCCGACCCACGGGTTGATTCTGAATTGCTTCGGAATGGAACGATACGGGCCTGACCCATGTCGGTTGTTCCAGTTCAATCGCCCGTAGCGTGACAAGCCCGTCACCGTCACCAGCGAGGCCATGGCACATTGAGCAGTAAATCTTGTACCGCTCCTGACCTCGGGCCATCGTCTGGGCATTCACAGGAATCGGAAAGGTGGTTGTCCAAGGGATCTGATCAAGTGGATCATTTGGAAGAGCCGCTCCCCCATCGACACTCGCCGGCGCACCAACCGCACCCGATGTCGGTGTTGCAGGCGTAACCTGCTTCAGAGAAATCAGGGCGGTCTGCAGCCCTGAATCTTGCGGGTTAATCCCCTTGTAAAGCTTCACGTCGGCATTCAGTTGACCACGCAGCACCGTCCCTGCCACCTGTGGCCGCGAAGCCCGCCCGTCGGCGAACAAACTGCTCTTCTTCTGAGGCTTGAACTTCGTCTGAAAATCCATGTCGAAGATAACGTGAAACCGAGGTTCGCGTTTCTCAATGACCCGCCACTTGGCGATGATGAACACTGGACAGAGCGCGATCAACGCAATTGTAATAATCCCCAACCAGACATTTCGGGGAATTGGTGCGGCTGGCCTGGACCAGCACTCTTCAACAAACTCGGCACCCAGCGAACGGAGAAACTCCAGCGTTGTCCCGGGCGCACACTTCTTGTCGCGTCCTTGAATCGTCAGGAAGAACTTATCGTCAGTCGCCCGCAGGAACCGTTCACTGGATGCAATGGGATTAACAAAGCGGGGGAGTCCATTGAGTAGCAGCATCCCAAACAGCGTCGAAAATGCAGCGAACAACACCATCAACTCAAAGCCGACGGGGACGCTGGATGGAACGCTGATGAATGGCTTACCGCTGATCCAGAACTTGTAATCGATGCCGTTCATCCACCATTGCATCGACAGAGCAGTCACGATGCCTAAGGCACCCATGGTCAGCGAAATAAACGGTAGCTTTGTCCGGCGAATTCCCATTGCATCGTCAATTCCGTGGATGGGAAAAGGCGAGTGAGAATCGAACAACTGGTAGCCTGCATCGCGTACCTTCTTCGCGGCAGCCACCAAGTCGGCTGGCGTCGCAAATTCAGCCAGAACGATTGCCAACTTGTCACCTGCACTGGTTGGTGCAGAGGGGTTGGAATGGCCTACATGCTGGTCACTCATAACTCAGTGATCCGAATTCAAGAACGAGTACAAAAACAAACTTCAACCAGTTAGCAATCGCTAGTCGAATTGCCTGGCACCAATGCTAATGATGGTCTGCAGCCGAACCAGGGAGCTTACCCGCCGGCTGGGGCATAATCCCCTTCACTTCTGCCATCGCAATGAACGGTAGAAAGCGGCAAAACAGCAAGAACAGCGTTAGGAACAAACCGAAGCTGCCGGCGAACATCCCAATATCGACCCACGTGGGGGTGT
>JAIXVG010000537.1 GCA_027483145.1 Planctomyces sp. | reverse complement strand
GTACGTGCTGTTGAAGCAGCCCCTGCTTTTGAAGTTGTCCCGCCTGCCAGACCTCTTCGAGTTCGCGGCCTTCTTTCTTGAGGAGGGCGTCAAGATAAGCCGCATGCTGTGTCTGTTCTAACTGCTCGATCGCCTTGACGTCTTGATCGGCTTTGACCAACAACTGCCGACAGCGTTCAATTTTGGCCGCCAGTGCAGTTCGCTGGTCCTCAACCAGCAAAATCTGCTGGTCTTGCCACGCCATGTACAAGCGATGACTACTGACCGCTTTGGGATCAAACTGCTGATCGGCCGTGAGTTGCCGGATCGACTCGACCGATTGCCGCCGTTCATGCCGGGCACTCTCGATCTGCTGCTGCAACCGCTGATCTTGCGACAGTAACTCTCCCAGCGCCTGGCGCACCAGATCCCGCCGATGCTCTCGCAAAGTGAGTAACGCAGCGAGTGGGAAGCGGAAAGGCATAGGGTGGAGGAGAGATGATGGATCAAGGATGATTGATTATGGATGAAGGCAAGATGCGGGATGGGAGATTACGGATTGATGGCTGGAGTTTTTCTCAACGATCCATCATCAATAATACATCATCTTTCATCATTCTTCTTCCTCTACTTCGGTCCGGCTGTTCGGGGGCTATTTTGCTTTAGTTTGGCCAGCGTTGCGAGGCCTTCGGTTGCTTGCTGCAGGGTCGAGCGATCGCGAGTGGCTTGTTGCAGGTAGGCCAGGGTTTGTGAACGCCACTGGATGGCTGCGTCAACCAGCGGGTTCGAACCAGCTTGATACGCACCAATGTTGATCAAGTCTTCTGTTTGCTGATAAGCTGCCAGCAACTGCCGCAGCGATTGAGCATCAGCCCGATGCATGTCGGTCGTCACATCTCCCATCGACCGGGAAATGCTTTGCAAGACATCAATCGCAGGCCAGTGACCTTGCTGAGCCAATTTTCGGGAAAGGACAACGTGACCATCCAGAATCCCGCGGACGGTATCTGCGATCGGTTCGTTGGTGTCGTCCCCTTCGACCAGCACGGTATAGAGTCCGGTAATGCTTCCCTTATTCGTTCGGCCACTTCGTTCGAGCAGCTTTGGAAGAAGCGAGAAGACGCTGGGGGGATAACCACGCGTCGCTGGTGGTTCACCAGCCGCCAGGCCAATTTCTCGCTGAGCTAATGCAAAGCGGGTGACGCTGTCCATCATTAGCAGTACATCTTGCCCCGCATCACGAAAGTACTCGGCAATACATGTTCCCACATAAGCGGCCCGTAACCTCAGGAGGGCTGGCTCATCCCCGGTAGCGACCACCACCACGCTTCGCGCCAAACCGTCGGGGCCTAAGTCTTTCTCCAGAAACTCCCGCACTTCGCGACCACGCTCGCCAATCAGCACAACCACATTGACATCAGCACTCGATGACCGGGCCATCTGCCCCAGAAGGGTGCTTTTTCCTACCCCGGAACCAGCGAAGATTCCCAGTCGCTGACCTTTCCCCACTGTCAGCATGCCATCAATGGCGCGCACTCCCACGCTGAGCGGGGCTGAAATTCTTGGACGCTCCAACGCAGCGACTGGTGCGGCCTGCAAGGGCATTCGAAATGGCAGAACGGCTGCAGAACGGCCGTCAAGAAATTCACCGCGACTGCTTAACACGCGGCCCAGCAGGCCTGTTCCAACCCGTACGGTGGGGGTCGTTCGCTGCATCACGACCCGTGTGCCGCGCCGGACACCAGCTAAATCGGCATACGGCAACAGCAGCGTTTCCGCACCGTGAAAACCAACCACTTCTGCATCAATCGGCTCGCCATGCTCACGCAGTAATCGGCAGCTTGCCCCCATGGGAGCGGGGAACCCGGAAACGGTTAACGTCAGCCCGACAATTCTTGCGACTTGCCCCACAAGTTGCTGCGGCAGCACGTGCTCGACTTGATCAACCAGGGTTAGCATGATGTTCGCAAATCAATGTAAAAGGTCGGTCGAAGTCGAACTTTTCGGTCATTCGTCCGTTGGGCAGAGCTTGCTGTGCCGACTGGTTGCCTTCGCCCGAAATGGTCGCGTTAGTGTTCCATTGTCACGTCAATAGCTCTGTCGTCATTCGTTCGAGCATCGTTTCGAGCCGAGCGTCGACTTCGCCATGCTGCGTCTCGATGCGGCAGCTTCCTGGGGAAAGCTGGTCGTCGCCCTGCAATGTCACGTCATGGACATGGCAAATCGATTTCACCAGTTGTGGTGCATCGTTCCCTAAATGAGCGAGGTCCCCCGGGTTGAGCCAGACTTTCAGCGATGGGTTCCCAGCTGCCAGTTTGAGAGCCTCGGCAATCATCGCCGTGGCCCGCTCGGGTTGGGTCGCCAATGTAGAGCGAACTAGTTTTCCGGCAATGGCAACAGCCAGCGAGATGGCCGTCTTTTCCCAGTGATGCAACCATTGGTCCCGATCGGTTGCGATGGCCTTAGCCACAGCCTCCACAGCCGGAGTGAGTGTGGCAAAGCGAGCCTGGCACAGCCTGGCTGCTTCTTCAGCCGCCTGCTTGGCGATCAGTTCTTGAGCCTTCGCAAGGCCGGCCCTTTCCCCCGCAATCCGCGCCTCTTCGTAGATGCGATTACGTTCGTTTTCGGCTGACTGCTTCGCCTGGGCCAGTAACTGCGACGCGTCAGCTTGAACCTTGGTGAGATAGTCGGTCCCCTGCCGCTCTAAATCCGAAAAATTGAACGCTTCACGCTGGCCCAGTTCTCGGACCGCATGGGCTTTCAACAAACGGCCAGAAGGGATGAGAGACATGATTGCTATCGGTTAAGATGAGGGAGCAGGTCGACTTCTTTTTTCTGGCTAACGGTTTAGGCCAGCCCACCAATTCGAAATGAAACCTGAAGCACGCTATGGTCGTTGCTCGTCATTAATGTGCTGCCAACGATTCGGCGCGTACTGAGCCTCGCACGACTTATTCGAACGCTACGTAATGAACTGGTCTCCGCCACCCGAGCCAGAGGCGACCGCGATTTCGCCCGCATCTTCCAACCGCCGAATCGTATCGACGATCTGCTGCTGGATATGCTCGACATCGCTGACGCGGACCGGTCCCAGATATTGAATTTCTTCCTTGAGCATTTCTGCTGCCCGCTGAGACAGGTTCGAGAAAATCTTGTTGCGAATTTCTTCGCTCGCCCCTTTGAGAGCGGTCGCCCACTGGCTGTTGTCGACCTCTTTGAGAACTGCCTGAATCGACTTGTCGTCAAGCTTGAGGATATCTTCGAAGACGAACATCAATCGGCGAATCTCGTCCGCCAGTTCGGCGTCTTCCTGATCGAGACTGTCCAGAATCCCCTTGTTGGTAACGCGGTCGGTGACGTTCAAAATCTGCGCGACCAACGGCACCCCACCCGCCTTTTCGGTCTGTTGACTAAAGGTATTCGTCATCCGGGCCTGCAACGTCTTTTCGACATCAGCCACAATGTCGGGGCTGGTTTGCTCCATATGCGCAATCCGTCGAATCACATCGAGCTGCCGATTGGTTGGTAACCCGCTGATTACTTCTCCGGCCAATGAATTTGGCAAATGCGAAACAATTAGTGCGATGGTCTGGACATGCTCTTCCATGATGAACGTCAGAATGTTTTCAGACCCCACCTTCTGCAGGAACGAGAAGGGGACCGAATTCATCGACTGCCTGACGTTCTCCAGAATGGCGCCGGCGTTTTCCTTACCCAATGACTGTTCGAGCAGTTCGTTGGCAAACCCCAAACCGCCACGCTCGATCGGTGTCAATTGACCCAGTGACGAATAAAACTCTTCCAGCACCGCTTCTTGCTGTTCGCGGCTCACATCATCGAGGCGCGCAATCTCGAGTGTCACACGCTCGACCTGTTCGCGCGACATGTTACTTAAGACCTCGGCCGCTAACGGCTTATCAAGGCTTAAGATCAGAATGGCCGATTTACGAACAGCGTCCATGATTGGTTGACGGTTTAGAGTTGAGGGTTGAGGGAAAGCGGGAAGAAGAGGGGATTGGTTCAGTTGAAGGTCTTTGTCTTAGCCATCAACTCTCAACCCTGAACCCTCAACTACTTCGCTGCTTGAATCCATTTCTCAATGACGGTTGCTGCCATTTCGGGGTTATCTCGCACGACGTTCTGCAGTAAGTCGCGCTTGGTTGGTTCTTTCTGCTCGGCTGCCGCTTCTTCTGCCTGGAATTTAGCGACGTTCAATCGTTTCGTATCGAACTCTTCAAGGCTCTGTGCTGCGGTGGCCGGTATCGATCGTCTGATGAGAAGCAGTGCCCAAATGGCCAGACCTGTGAGAACAATGCTCCCGCCCCAATCCTGCAAAATGACAATCAGCCGGTCAGTAATGGGAATCGTTGGCTCGGGGATGTCGCGTACCAATCGATCAACCGAGTGAATCGAAACCGAGTCGGGCTGTGACCCCATCGGAATTAAACGCTGTACCGAATTCTTAACGGTCAGCAGGACGTCTTTTTCAATCTGCTGCACATCAAGCCTCCCGGTATCTTTTTCGCCGCCTGCTGATCGCTGGGTCGCAATGTCACGGTAATAGTCACGCGGAACCGAAACACTCACCTGAACCGCCTTCGGCATGGCTGCCAGCAGTTGCTTTTCGGTCACTTCGAATGACACCCCATTCAAAGTACGGTTTTCGGTTTCGTTAAGCTGACGTGTTTTGTCGATGCCGGGTGTCGCCGCAACACTTCCCGGACGATTGGCCACCTGGCCGGGTTCACCCTTGGTGGGGCGTTGCTGTTGATTATCGGTCAGACTTTGCTCGCTTGAAAAAATACGGGCAGACTTTTTCGGATCGACCAGTTGAGACCGGACGACCGAAGACTTGATGTTCTCGACATCGACGTTGACCGTGACGCCGACACCCGGGATGAAGTCGAGTCCCTTGGCAATCTGCTGTTCGTACTGCCGCGTCAACTCTTTAATGCGACCAATCAGGCGACTATCAAACGGGTCACTGGGATCTTCCCCGGTGAATGTCACACCGTTTGACACATCGAAGATCGTCACATCCTGCGGCTTGAGGTCGGGGACCATGCTGGCAACAGCCGCCTGTAACGAGCGAACGAGGCGATTCGAAAGTTCCCTACCCGACTTAGGAACGACCGTTACGTTGGCAGTGACCCGTTGCTTCTGGCTCCAACTGCTTCGTCGGCCGGAATTGGCAACCACCACTCGAGCATCGCTCAGGTCGGGAATGGCTCTTAGTGTTCGTCGCAATTCCTGGAGCAGCATCGCTTCTTTCATCTCCAGCCGCTGCTTGTCGGTGCTGAAGGGGCTGAGCGACTCGTACTGCTTTAACATTTGCGAGCCCAGGTCGCTGGGCATGGCATCAAATTCGAGGAGCGCTGCGTTGTAACGATCCTTTTCGGTTTCAGGGACCATCAGCCGCTGGCCTTCGCGGCGAAACTTGGTCAGGCCTGCTTCAATGAGTGCCTGTTCGGCTGCGATCAACTCTTCTGTACTGAAAACCTTACCCCACGAAATGGCTGTTTCACCCGATGTTCGACTATTCCAAGCGAGGCCAACAAATCCTGCGAGGACCAACAGCGGCACCAAAATCAGCGTAATCCGCTGAGGTACGGTCATTGACCGAAACAGCTCGGCGAACTGCTGAAAAGTGCGGTTGAGGATGTCCATGATGCGTCTTGCGTAAGGGGTAGCCTGCTGATCAACTGCTGAACAAATCGGTCCTTATGATCGACCGAAGCTGATGTTTCTTATATTCGTATCTGCTGAATCTCTTGATAGGCCTGAACCAGTTTGTTGCGCACTTGCAACAATAGCCGCATGGCCATGTCTGCTTCTCTGATCGCTGTCATTGTTTCGACCAGTGATAGGTCTTCGCCTGCCAGACTACCCTCGATGGCTTGTTGGGCATTCGTGTTCGACGCGTTAGTCTCGGCCAGCGCCTTCATCAACATTTCTTGAAACTGAACCTGTCCCGATAGCCCTGCCCCCTCCGTTGCAGGGAGCCCAAGTTGCGGCCCCAGCGAATTCATTCCACTAACCGGCGCGAATTGCCCCCCAGCCAGTCCAGCCCCCGACCACAAACCGGGCATCAGCGACATTGGGCCAAACATGTTAGGATTCATAGCGATGCTCGATCTTTTGATTGTGAAGCTTGGCCATTGATAACGGCCACGAGCATTGGCTCGTCCTCATCTGATACCATTACGCAATAATCTTGAACGTGCTTTGAATCATGTCCTTCGTCACTTCCATCGTTGTCACATTGGCATCGTAAGCCCGGCTGGCTTCGAGCGCATTGACGAACTCGGTCACGATATTGACGTTTGGATAGCTGACATAACCTTCCGCGTTTGCATGGGGATGCCCAGGCTGATGGACCAAACGCGGTGGTGACTGCTTATCGACTTCGACATCGGCCGACACCCCCACTCCTTGGGTCGAATCACTGCTGCCAGCCGCCTGCATGACCACTAGTCGCCGCTGAAACGGCTTGATTTCTCCATTCTCGTTTTGTGTCGAAGAGGAGTTTGCAATGTTCCCCGCAATCGTATCCATCCGCTGCCGCTGCGCAATCAATCCGCTGGCCGAGATATCAATCGAGTGAAACATACGGGGGACCCTTTATGGTTTATGGTTCAGAGAAGATAAATGCTTTCTGTATTGTCTCTTTCCCTCACCTCTCCACCATCAACCCTTAACTAACTTACAATCTCTCACTAATCACCGTTTGCAACTGATTGAACTGCAACGACATGACGTCGATTGCAAATTGCTGCAGCACCGCATTCTTGCTCATTTCCAAAAACTGATGTTCCACACTGCGGTTGTTTCCGTCGTGAAACGTAATTCCCTGTTGTGGTGAGACTTCTTTGGCTGCAAACAGGTCGGGCTGAAACGGGTCGGTTGCGGGCAAGGCCTGGCCATCCATGCCAGCCGGAACGCCAAGCGATAAGCCTGCATCACCGGGTGACCGTCCTGCTTCCCCATTTGCTAACCGGGGAAACGCGGGCTTCTCTGCCGCAATCGCCTGTCGCATCGCCTTCTGAAAGTCGGCCTTCGACAAATCTCGCATCTTGTAGCCGGGGGTATCGATGTTGGCGATATTCCCCGCCAGTATGTCTTGGCGTCGTTCTGCAAACTTGGCGGTCTGCTTTAAGAGGGGTAGCGTTGAACCGAGATACCAGGCGTTCGTCATTGTCGCCCCTCCCGTGACAGTTATCTGCAGTGATTGCTATTCCCGGAAACCAATTGCCACTGCCGGCCGCACCGACTGGCGACAACAGTGTGTGTTGCCACCTGTATCAAGTGCAATCCTTTCCAGGAACTGGTTGTCAGTCGCCGGGGAGTATTCGTCCCCGGAGTTCCAAACAGCCGCGCTAGTCGCCAATTCGATGCTGTGAGTCTGCCAACCACTGAAGCTTCAAACATTTGCCAAAGGCTGATCAGGCAGAGACAATAACCATCAAGCTGGCGTCTTGTACTTGTTTCATTTGAACCCGGCCTCACGCAGCCCGGGATTCGTTTTCTGTGAAAGTTCGTTCGGGGGCCGCTGCCACCGTCGAGGGATGTGCAATGCGGTTCGAACCGGGCCCGCCGCGAGGGGGATAGCCATACTCGCGCAGCTTCCCGGAGAGCGTTCGGATGCCGATTTGCAAGGCCTTCGCCGTAAACTCGCGATTCCCTTCATAGCGTTCAAAGGTGGCTTCGATCAGCTTCCGCTCCATCTCGGCCAGAGTCATCCCCGGTGTGCCGGCGAGCTCTTCCGAATGAGGCCCCTTAGCAAGCCAGGGTTCGATCATTGGTACGGTCAACCGCGAACCCCAGTCCATCGCACAGGCCCGGGTGATCACGTTTTCCATCTCTCGAATATTGCCAGGCCAGTGATGCTCACGCAACAGATTCAAGGCGTCTAACGTCAGGACTCGCATCGGACGCCCTTCCTTCAACGCGATTCGCTGCAGGAAGTGCTCAGCGAGCGATGGAACGTCTTCAGCCCGTTCACGCAAAGTTGGAACATCGACAACCCCGGCCCGGAAGGCTTCAAAGAGATCGCTGCGGAATAGTCCGGCGTCGACCTTGGCCTGCAGCTTCACCGTCGTACAGGCAATCACCCGCACGTCGTAGCGAATCGGCTCTCCCGTAATGGGATGCTCGCATCGCTGCTGACGAATGAGTGCCAGTAACCGTCGCTGGACGGGCAGCGCTACGCATTCGATACCGTCGAGGAACAATGTCCCGCCATCGGCAATCTGTAGCCGAGTGGTTGGCTTTGGTGCCCCCACTGGTGTGACTGGTCCCCACAATTCCAGATCGAGCGCTTCGGCCGACAACACCCGGCAATCGATCTTGATGAACGGCCGATGAGCACGGCGGCTCGACTCATGAATCGCCTGGGCAGCTGTTTCGAGGCCGACACCACTCTCGCCACAAAGCAGAACTGCACCCGATTGCTCGGCCTGCCACTGCACCTGCTGACGCAGCGTTTGCATGGCTGGGCTGCGACCAATCATGTCGCGAACACTGCGATTGGCAATTTGCCGCTTCAAACGGCGATTTTCAGCACACAGTCGCGACTTTTGAGCAGCGGTGCTCACAATTGTTTGCAACAGCGACGTTGGACCGGGCCACGGGCAGATATCAATCCCGCGCTGCTGGTAAGACCCATCGCTCAACTGATTATCAGGAATCAGTTGCAGGACCTGGGTTGCCCAGCCACGGTGAGTTACCTGGCTGGTAAAGCCGACCAGCGACTCACTTTCAGGAAGTGGTCCCAACAGGCATACATCTGTTGGAATAGCCGCCAATGTGTGCAGTGCCGCCTCGGTATTGGGGCTGCGCTTTACGGTATAGCCTGCAGACTGCAGCGGCTGGGCGATGCGATCTGCATACTGCATATCACTGGTTACAACCAAAATCGTGATACCCGTTTCCACCGCCACTGGGCTTCTGCGGGTGAACGGAATTACGTCAGGCACGTTCATATTCATGCGAGTCCATTCGAAAACTGGGTCTTCAAGATCACCAAAGTTTTCCGTCCCTGGAAAACCTTTACCAAACCAAGCCAAGCCAATCTAAACTCGAAGGCTGCGTTGCCGCTGCCATCATTCCTTTACAAATCAACCCGAAACCTGCTGACCGCCCCCTCCTCTTCAGCGTGGTAAGCGTGATGAGCCGCCCCCGATGCTGAAATGGCCTGCAGTTCCCGGCGAGTTTCTTCCTGCTTCTGAATCAACGTCGTCGTTACGTCTTGTTCGACTTTCAAAATGGCTGCCAGCAGCCGTTCTGTTTCATTCAAGATCGTTTCACATCGAACTCGAACGGTCGGATCGATCTGGCTTCGTCGTGAACGCCATTCGTCTCTCAGTTCATGTTCACCGTTCGTCAAATCGAGAAGTTCGTTAATGAGCTGTTGTTTGTGCTTTAACAACTCAACCAGATCGGCCGTTCGGTCCTCTCGAACCAACTGCGGCTGCTGAAGCGACAACTCGGCTAGCGCCCGGCAGTATGCCCTGCGCTCTCCAAATTTGCGTTCAAAGTCGATCTTGGTGGCTGTCACAACACATCCTTAGCTATATCGAGCTACTGCGTTTGAATTCGACTGGCTCGGTCAAGCCATTCTCGCCATTCTTCCCGGCTCAAGTTTGAAACCAGCGAGTTAAAGGCTGAGTCTGGTATTTGCTTCTGACCCAACAGCACTCGGGCCTGTTGCAGCATGCTTTGTGATTCAAGTGGCTTTCCCATCCGTGCAAACGACGATGCCATTTGCACGAACGCTGGCAAAACCATCACATCTTGTGGGTAGCGATTAGCAGCCACACTGTAAGCCGCAATCGCCTGTGTATCCTGGCCAAGCTCGTACAACGTATGTGGCACTTCGAAAAATGTTTGCTTCAGGAGTTCCTGCTGGACGACGTCGAGCTGATCTTTCTGGTGATTTACGAGCAACAGATCACGCAGCTTCTGAAAATGAGCCAGCGCCCGCTCCAGCAGCGTTTTCACTTTTTCTTCGACTCGCCTGCGCCCGTCGTCAGTTTCAATTGAATCGATCGACAAACGTTGCAGCGTCGCCAATTGTTGCAGGCTGCGGGCCAATCGATATCGAACTTCATAGTGATCGGCCCCGTCGGGATACCGCACCAGGTATTCGTCAAAGTGTTGAACCGCTTCCGTCCAGCGAGCAGCCGCCTCGCGCCGCTCAGCCAGCGCAACAGCCGTGTTTCCATCTTTCAGCGAGGCATCGGCCATTCGTCGTTTATAGGCCGCTGTTTCCGAAAGAAGATACCCCAATCGAAACTGTGCATCGCGCCATTCGACCGCTTTGGCCGTCAATACCTCCGATGCGAGCAATGTTCGCCAGACCTTCTCGGCCGCTTCAGGCTGCTCTTGCTCGAGTAGACAATCCCCGAGTACCAACTGGGCGGTGAACGAATAGGGATCGGTCCCGAATCGGGCAATCACATCTTTCAGGTTTGCTTCAGCTTCGGCTAGGCGATCGAGGTTCAACAAAACACCAGCCCGACGAACAAGGCCTCTCGCTTCGAGCTGCTGTGGGCTATTCGCCAGAAACGCATCCAGTTGAACGAGTGCCTCTTCGAACCGATGAGCATTCATTAAATGCTCTGCGGCAATCCACAGCTCTGTCCCATAGTCGCTTGCACTTTTGCGGGCTGCTGCCAGCCGGGCATAAGCCGCACCACTTTCTGACCATCTTTCTCGCAGCGCGGGCTGCAGTGCCTCGCGCTGTGTGGCCGAGCTGCTGTTGAATTCTTGCTCGATTGATTCGGCCCAGGCCCGCTGAGTCTTGGCAGCCATTTCGTAGGCAATGTCCCTGGGGAACAGCGGAGTCATCATTTCGGAAAGAGCGACCCCTTCGGCATATTTCTGCTCGTTGACGAAGGTCGTCCAGGCGGCCGTCACACGCTCGCGAAACTCTTTAGTGCTCAGCCAGCGGTTTCGCAGATCATCGGGACTGGTCACCGAACGAAGTGCTTCACCAAACGCCATTAGTGAACGCTCGGTTGCCCCTAATGAGGCATGCAGTTCACCGAGCGCCAGGTTAGAGGCGGTGGCTTCAGCTGTCTTCTCGAACCGATCAATCACCTTGCGAAACAGCAGAATCGCCCGTTGTTTCAATTCCTGTCTGGTCCACAGCTCATCAGCAGTCGGTTTACCCAGCGGAACACTTTGGCGTTCCAGTTCCCTCACTCGGTCACGTGTGGCAACGGCTAACAGGTAAGCGGCATGACGGGCGGGAGTACTGGTTAACCGAGTGTTCTCGGCGAGTGGAGTCAAAAGGGTAATCGCGTCGTCAACTCGCTTCTCGGCCAGTACTACCCGGGCGTTGAGCACGACCAGGCTGTGTGCATCGACCTTCTTCTCGGCAAGTTCTGGAAGAAGCTCCTTCACCTGTTGTGGTTGCCCAAGTGAAAGATAGATATCAGCCAACTGCAAATCGAGCTGGCTTTGTATCTCGTTTGATCCCTGCTTCAGTGCACGG
>JAIXVG010000054.1 GCA_027483145.1 Planctomyces sp. | reverse complement strand
CCTCTCTGGTCACATCACGGGTGACTCCAAGTTGAGTCTGAAGCTCTTTGACTTCGCGGGCCAAATCACGCTGACGACCAGCCACCTCCCGCAACTCATCGATCACCCGGGAAGTTCGCTCAGCCAAATGTTGCTTCATCATTTCCGCAGAAACAACGGTGAGCTGCTTCGCCAAACTTCGACCAATATGGGGCGGCCCCAAATCAAAATAGTCGCTACCCGCCAGGACCAATTGCAAAGTCACCGGCAGCGTCGTCCCACCTTCTTTCAATTCGTCAGCAGCCGACCAGGTGTGGAGCACATTCGTCTTCATCAGCCGCTCGGTTGGTTGCAACAACTCAATCACGCGTGGACCGAGTTTTGGCTGTGGCGGCGAGACTTGCTTCACCTCCAGCCAAACCCGCTGAAGGGCCACATCGTCACTCACCACCCCCTTCAGCTCGACGGTGGCGGCCGCAGTGATCAACTCCCCCTCAATTGATGTTTCGAGTGACAGCGCTGGAACTAAGTCCGCAACTCCCGTTATCTCGTATTGCGGCGGAGTGGGATCACTGAATCCAAATTGATCCTGCAATTGAAGCACCCATCGCCAGCGTCCTTCGTCGGTAATCGCCAGCGATGTCTCAATCGCCAGACCATTGTTGGTGACAGTCACTGGTGCCGATACCTGGTCTCGCACTCGCATCTCGGCCACTTTGACAGCCGGAGCCACTTCTCCTTGCATGATCAATTGCGATCCAAGCAACGCTTGCCGGGGAAGCAGCGGACTAAGGCTTTCTGCGAGCACTTCGCGTGGATCGGTTGCGACGCTGACGGGCTGCGGCAAGTCGAAATAGCCGGGAGGCTGGAGCGTGGCGACCAAACTCTTGAGCTTTGGTACCGATGCAGCCAGCAGGCCATAGTTGGGCATCGAATCATCGTCCCCTGCGACCACGCGAAACTCGACTCGTGGTTCAAGGCAAGGAACTCGCAGGACTCCCACAGAGGTCATCGTTCCATCGGGGGCCGAACGTGTCTGTGGTCTGATTGGCTCGAACTTTCGCTCGCCACCAGGCAACGTCAGTTGTAATCGGGCATCATCAGGAAGTCGCCCCAGTTGATTGACCACATAGGCTTCGAACGCAGTTCCGGGGGTATGGCGGATTGGGTCAGCTGCATCGTAAACGACCGGTGCCCAATCGGTTGTCACCAAAATCAATTGAGTCTCTTTGGGCCACGCAACATCCGACCAGGGGACCAGCGAGCGAACGACTGCGACTGCGGATGTTACGGGCCAGCACGACACCACCACCAAAGCCAACAGCGACGATGCCAGCGCCGCCGTAATCGCCCACTTCAACTGACCTGTCTTCCAAAGTCGAACGGTTGGTAGTTCCTGGGATGCCCAAGCGACTTCCTTGATGAGCCGGGTTTGCAACTCGCGCGATTCGCCATCGGATGCGGGTCTCTGGGCAAATTCGACGGCTGCTGACAGCTTATGAAGTAAGTCGGGATGTCGCATTTCGAGCTGGCGCGTCAGGCTCAGGTCGTTAATCGCGGCGATATAGCTTTGCCAACCCCAGCGATAAAAACCCCATGCCACCGGCAGCCAGATTCCTGCGGAGACCAGCCACCTTAGCCCAGGGTCAGACAGTCGCCAGGCCCAACTCACTCCCCCTGCCGCAATCAATCCGGTCAAGGCGATCGCCAGGCAAATGGCCGATCCGCGCAGCAGCGCTAATAAACGCAAGTGGCGTTTGAACTGCGCGAGCTTGTTGAGCAGTAAGCTGCCCGCCGGCTCGATCTCAATTCGGTTCGTGGTGTTCATCTGACCTCCCGCTTAGCCCGAATTATTCGTTGCAATTGTAGGGCGCGTCTTGCCGCACCAAATGCGATCTCCCAATACCAAACAGTCTGAACGGTAATGATGCCCGAATAGCGGGGTTCTCGCTGATTCACCCGCGTGGTGCGTCAAGAAGCACCCTACAATTGCCTCGCACACGAATCGAGAGGTTTGTGAGATCACGGAGTACCAGCCGCCATCAATCCTAAACCAATCGCCACCTCATTCGCAGTCCCCATTCGCAGGCCAGCAATCCCACGACCAATAGCAGCGGCTCCCACCGATCCCATAGCCTGACTCGCCCACTGGTGGCAATGGTAACCGGCCGGGCAGGTGGCAGCTTTTCGACCAATCGGTGAGCTTCCTCAATGTTATAGTACGCGGCATCGGTTCTCTGCGCGGTTTGCCGCAAATCGGCCAAGTCGGGGGTGGTCAATATCAGCTCTCGACTTTCGGAACTGACCACAAAATCAACCGACGGGGGGGACTTCTTAAAGCCCGGTTCCGAAATCCAGGCGTGATAGCGACCGGGTGGCAGCGAACTCAGCCGGGACTCAAACACCCCTTTGGAACGCGCCGCTGGAGTCAGTTCAATTTCACGAATTTCCCTGCCAGCCGCTTCAAGTTGTACCACGACCCGCCGAGCCTCTAGCTGACCGGGGACCGTTCCCAGCAGCTTCGTTCCTAGAAAACTAGCTCGGAGTTCGACCGGTTCTTCGGGCGAATAGACTTGTCGAGTGGCTGTCAATTCGGCTGATCGATCCTGTCCAGCCCCTTGCCTTCGACTGACCAATCGAAGTGCCTGCAACCAGTATCTTCCAAAGTATTGATCCCCCGCCCGAAACCGCCATCGCCAGGTCTCGTCAGTTGCTTGAAACAAAACTTTCCCCGCCCCCACTCGCTGCAGCATGATCACGGGAAGGGGTTGCTCGGTTCCCCGTTTCGTGGGATGTTCAGCCAGTACCGTGACCCCAGGCTCTACGTCAGGAATCTCGACCAACCACCGGAGGGGTGGAAATCGATCCCAGACTGCCTGACTTTCTGCCTCATTCTCTCCAAATCGAAACAACCGACTTCCGACGCGACCGTCAATCGTCTGGACCGGCTGAAAGGGTTCACTGGTCGACTTTCGTTGAGCGGTCGTGGCGCCATCTCGATTAATGGTAAACGGCAACAAATCTTCGAACGGACTATTCCCATATCGCCCGGGATTAAACTTCTCGCCCGCCACCATGACCAACCCACCGCCCCCCGTGGTGACATAGTCTTTGACTCTCTCGACGATTCCCGGACTGAGCTGCCCCAGGTTGACATCTCCCCAGACGATTACGTCGTACTCAAGCAGTTGATCCTGCTTGACCGGAAAGAGGCTGATGGCAGTCTTGTCTTCCTGACTGTAGCCTGCATCGGAACTTAACAGCAATGTTGATAGTTCGACCGACTTCTCGCGTTCGAACAGTTGCTTCACAAACCGAAACTCGTAGCGCGGCCGCGAATCAACCAGCAGTACCTTCAGTCGATCTTCACGAATGTCGATCTCGCGCAGAGCCGAGTTGTTTTCAATATCAAGTTCGGCCGGGTCACGAACGGCTTCGATTTTGAGCGACATTTTTCCGACAGTTTCGGGGACGAAGCTCAGCTCTAGCGTGACCAGCGATCCATCGACTGGCAGGCTGACTGCTTGTTGGGCGAGAACCTCACCCGACCCGGCATTGATTAGCCGCACAACCGTTCCGGTATCGATCCCTGTCCCGCGAAGTCGAATGGTGGCCCCCACCGAATCTCGCACGAAGGCGACATCATCGACAAAGACATCATTCAGTTCGATATCTCGCTCGCGCCGGCTGGTCCCCACGCCAACAGTAAAGACCTGAACTCCCACTGACCGTGCAACCGATGCCATGGCTGATAGTCGCTCGGCTTCACCCTGGCTGGATACCCCGTCGCTCAATACGACCACTGCATCAACGCTGCTGCCCCGGAGTTCTTCCAGCACCTTTTTAAGGCTACTGGCTAAAAGGGTCTCAGTGCCAGTCGCTGCCAGCGAACTAATCGCCTGGCTGATCACTTTGCGATCAATGCTTTGTGTTCCCGCTGACTGCCACACCACTCTGGTGGTCGCGTCGAATGCCACGAGTTGAACCAGATGCCCGCGAGCCAGCTCGGGCAAGAGACCCGTTCCCTCTTTGAACAAGACAGCCTGCACCTGTTCGATGCGCGAATTGGCTGCAAAGCTTCCTGATGAAGTCGCCTCGGTCGCTGAAGAACGAACTGCTGCTTCATCGGGTTTGGGTGGGACGCGATCAATCGTCCCCATACTGGCCGAGGTATCAACCATCACGACAATGGTTGGCAGGACTTGCTCGTCGATCTCAATGGCAGGCCGTCCGACCAAGATGGCAACGACAATAAAGGCGGACAGCCGCAATCCGGTTAAGAGGCTGCGCTGGCCACGCGACAAGTGCGCCGCATCGCGACGGTAGGCCAGAATAATGAGTGTAGCGGCCGACAGTCCCAGGATAACCCACACGAGTGGGGGCCAATCGGCGGCTGTTGGATTCTGCCAGGCCAGCCGAAAGTGGTGCGATCCCCCTGACGGCTGAGAGACGCCCCCACCCGAGGCGGTCAACCCCAAGTAGTCTGCCAGCCATCGCTGCCAGTCACTCATCGGCACTCCGCGCACTGTGCTTCCCGACAGGCCACATCAGCGGTACCCCCAGCATCATCACCGCTGCCGCGACCCAGTAGGGGGTTGAGATCCCCAAGTCTTGCAGCGGTAATCCGGCCAGTGGACCAGCGATACGAGCCAACGCAGCCATGCTTTGACCGATACCCAAAACTGCCCCCTGCTGATTGCTGGCTGTATTGAGGGATAATAGACCATTCAGCGAAGGGGTAGTCGCAGCATAACCAACGACGCAAACCTGCACCGCCCCGATAACTCCCCAGATACTTGCCAGTGACGACGCCCAGCCGATCAGCCCCAGGCCAATCGTCATCATCACGATTCCTCCGATTGCCATTCGGAACGGGCCGGTGAGGGGGAGAAAACGCCTGACTAAAAATCCCTGAGCGAGCGTGAGTGTTAGGCCAATCGAAGCGAAGACCCAAAAGTTCTGCTGGTCACTTAACCCCAACCGATTCGTTAAACGCGAGATGGTTGTTTCGAACTGGGCAAATGCAAACGTTGTTAGAAAAATGCTAGCTAGTAACAGCCGCACCACGCCCGCCAGATCGCTCAACTTGGCCCGTGGAACAGCTTCTCCCGCGACGGTTCGCTCCGAGGCCTTGAGTGATTCGGGCAAGAAGGCCACCGCAGCCAGAAACGCCAGCCCCGACAGGAAGCTGGCCAGCCAACCAGGTGCCGAACTCGGCGGTCCACCATGTACATTGGAGACAAATAGCGACCCCAGTAATGGACCAAACGTAAAACCGATTCCGAACGCTGCCCCAATGAGGGCCATCCCTCGCGAGCGCTCTGTCGGAGGGGTCACGTCAGCAATATACGCCTGGGCGGTTGCGATCGTGGCACCGGAGATGCCTGCCCCAATACGCGTAATGAACAGCCAGACCAGAGGCGACAGCCCAAGGATTGGGCCGCTGTTTCCCCACATGGTGACCAGGGCAAACAAACCATAAAAGACCGTTGAGCCAGCCAGCCCGACCAATAGGACCGGCTTACGCCCAATGCGATCGGACAGCCGACCCCATAACGGGGCAAACAAAAACTGCATGGCCGAGAATGAGGCGGTTAAACCACCCAACAAAAACCCATCGGCTGCAAAGTGCTCGCCGTATCGGGGCAACAGGGGGAGAACAATTCCAAAACCCAACAGGTCGATAAAGACCGTGACGAAAATCAAAAACAAGGCACGCTTGGGTGCTGGTTCCATGAGCAGATAACTTCAGTTGAAGGACAACGGCGTCGGTATGCAGCCGGCAGAATCTCGCCTGAAGCAGGTTGATTCCGGCCAGCCGGGCGTTCGGCGCAAATTCTGTTACGGAGACGGAAGCATACCAGATGCCTCATTAAACAAAAAACAGCGAGCCAAAGGCCCGCTGTTCTGGGAATTAGTCAAAATATGCGGTCGGTTGGACTAACCGACAATACTGGGATCGGTCTCAGGGAGAGCGGGACTCATTGGATCGAACCACTCGTCCTTAAACTCGATTCGCTTGCGGTACTTCATCGCCAGGTTCGAGGTGAGAGCCATAATGGCGTCCTTCATTCCCTGTTCGCCTGGGCAACGCAGCCCTCCCTCGGCTGTCGTTCCATAGTTATTGGTCCGAATGCAGTGGGCGAAGTGCTCCATTTCTTCGGTGTAACCGCGGCTGACTTTGCCAATATCGGCTACAGATGCAGCCTTGGATGGACCACCACTGTCGCTGGCAGCCAGCACGGGCTTTCCATCGCTACCGGCAATGGCGTAGAGGCGCTGAT
>JAIXVG010000092.1 GCA_027483145.1 Planctomyces sp. | reverse complement strand
CAACCTTGTGGCGAACTTGATCTTTACGCCGATCCAGTTTGGGATGCGAAACCTGCCGCTGGCAGCGGTGGATATTCTGATCGTCTGGACCACGATCATCTGGATGATGGTCGTTGTTTGGCGGCACTATCGCTGGGTGGCCGTGGCTCAAGTGCCATATTTCATCTGGGTGTCATTGGCGACGATCCTGCAACTGTCGATCACCTGGATGAATTGGTAAGGAGAGTTTGATGTCGCCGACCACTCCGTGGACCACCATTGAAAGCGATTTCCCCGCATCATATCCGATGACTGATCGTCTCCGGTTTCTCATCCGTTACGCCCTCCTTGCGCCATCGAGCCACAATACGCAGCCGTGGCAGTTCCGCATCGCCGCCGACCGCATCGACGTGTTCATGGACGAGGGCCGCTGGCTCAAGGTGGCCGACAAGGACCAGCGGGAACTCCACATCAGCATTGGCTGTGCATTGGAGAACCTGCTCATCGCCGCCAAGCATTTCGGCCTTGCTCATCGCACCGAATACCTGACTGATCCGGCAAATCCGATGCACGCCGCAACAGTTCGAGTGAGTGAGGACGGTCGGCCTTCACCGGGGCCATCTCACGATTTATTCCCGATGATCTCCGTGCGCCACACGAACCACGGCGAGTATGACGGACGGGCTATTCCAGCCGATGTACTCGACCGACTGAGTGGCTGCAACGATAAACCGAGCGTCACCCTTCTGCTGACCGCCAACGAGGAGATCAAGTGGAAGGTTGATGAACTTGTGGTGCGGGCCGATGCTAACGAATTTGCGAATCCGGCGTTCCGAGAAGAACTCGGCCACTGGATCGGCCAGGGCGTGTTCGGCACATCCTGGTTGATGTCCAAGATCGGCAAACTGGCCGTCACCTACGTCAACATGGGTGCATCCATCGCCAAGAAGGACTCGGCGGTACTGATGTCGTCGCCTGTCCTCGGATTGATCTCTTCCGAGAGGAACGACCGGGAGACACAGATCAAGGTTGGGCAGGTATATCAGCGGCTCTCGCTACTGGCGGCATCGTCGGGCCTTTGGTGTCAGCCGATGAGCCAACTTGTGCAGGTCGAGGAGATCAAGCAGGAATTGTCGCAGCTTCAAGCAAATCCGGCTTTGTTTCCCCAACACCCGTTCCGGCTGGGCTTCGCAAACCCGGAGAAACACCATACGCCGAGGCGTGCCGTGGAGGACGTATTGGTTTAGGCATCCGGCTTCAGTCACCGCTGAGGTCGTAGTCCTCATCCAACCCTTCCGCTAGGAGTTCACGAATGGCAAGAATCGCAATTCTGTATGATTCAACCGCAGGTCAGACTGCCAAAATCGCCAGTAAGATCGCCGAAATCGCCACGGCAGCGGTGGACTCCGTTGAACTCAGAGACATACATTCGCTCCCGCCACAGTTCCGGTTGGAGGACTTCCAGGCCATCATCCTGGGAGCGGCGATCCACATGGGAAAGCACTCTCGGCGAATGACTGAATTCGTGGAGCAGCATCGGCAACGTCTGGACGCCATCCCTGCGGCTTTTTTCTCCGTCAGCCTGTCCGCAGCAGGTAAGACGGAAGTGCAACGCCAACATGCACGAGACTGCCTCGATCAATTCCTGCGTCAGACGAAATGGCAACCACGGGCAACAGCGATTATCGCCGGGGCGTTGCTTTACCGAAGCTACGGCTTCTGGTTGCGACTGATGATGAAGTGGATTGCGTGGAGGGAAGGTGGCGATACCGATACGTCAAAGGACTACGAATACACAGACTGGAATCAGGTGCGACAATTTACCGAGGATTTTTTACGTCAGTCGCTTGGCGCTGGGATCGCCGAACAACACGCACCAAAGATTCCTACAGGAGCTTGTTGATGAGTCGGTGCATACTCGCTTCGATGTTGCCCCTGCTGATCCTGATGGGGTCGTTCGTCATGGCTGAAGAATCGCCGCAAACCCTGTTCGACTTCACTGGAGCCGATGCTGGCAAACAGTGGCAGACCGTCAACGACGGTGTGATGGGCGGTGTCTCCGAAGGTCAGTTCAAGATCACGGAGAAGAATACGCTGGAGTTCTTCGGCACGCTGTCGCTGGAGAACAACGGTGGATTCGCCTCGGTGCGGACTAAGGCCAAAAAGCTTGGTTTCGAAAAAGGTGATACCGTAGTCGCCAAAGTCCGTGACAATGGCTGGGAATAAATGCTGAACCTCTACCTCGATAAGCCGCTGATCGCCTTCTCGTATCGGGCCACTCCGGTCCCTCCGAAGCCTAATGGAATGGATCGACCAGCCTTTTAGGTCAATTCTTGCTAGGCGACTTGGCCCAACTGGCAGGCTACCAAGATATTGAAGCTTCGCTTGACGTGCGGCCTACATGTGAATCGCTCGCCCATCGACGTTGAGAGCCGCTTCCTTCATTACCTCGGCCAAGGTGGGATGCGCATGTGAACTGCGGGCGATGTCTTCGCTTGAGGCGCCGAATTCGAGAGCGACGACTGCTTCCGCAATCAAGTCTCCCGCACGGGGGCCGATGATGTGAACGCCTAAAATCCGATCGGTCTGGGCGTGGGCCAGCATCTTGACGCGGCCTTCCGTTTGGCCAAGTGCTTTCGCTCTTCCATTGGCCATGAAGGGAAAGACCCCCTTCTTGTAGGGAACGTTGGCCTCCTTGAGCTGGTCCTCTGTCTTGCCGACGCTGGCAATTTCGGGGTCGGTATAGACAACGCCGGGAATCGCATCGTAATTCACATGGCAATGGCCATGCACAATCCCTTCGATGCAGGCGACACCTTCTTCTTCGGCCTTATGAGCCAGCATTGGGCCGCCGATCATGTCGCCAATGGCATAGATGCCGGGGATGGTTGTGCGAAACAACTGGTCAACTTGCACCCGGCCGCGGCTGTCTCTCGCCACATGGACCACATCGAGACCCAGGTTGTCGGCGTTTGGGTAACGTCCGACCGAAAGCAACACCTTATCGGCATGAATTGGCTCGCTCCCTCCGCATTCAACGATGCACTTCTGACCATCGTACTTGGCAGAAGTGACTCGCGTACCCAGCTTGAACTCCAGTCCTTGCTTGGTGAAGACCTTTTGGGCTTCAGCAGCCATCTCGCTATCCATGCCGGGCAGAATGCGATCGAGGAATTCGAGGACGGTGACCTTCGCCCCAAGTCGCTTCCAAACGCACCCCATTTCAAGGCCGATGTAGCCTGCACCAATTACCACCAGGTGCTTGGGAACTTCAGTGAATGACAAGGCCTCGGTACTGGTGACAACATGAGTCCCGTCGAGTTCGACGCCATTCAAAGGAGACGATTTACTACCCGTGGCTATGACAATGTGCTTAGCCTGAATTTCTTGTGGTTCTTTCCCTTCAACTGCAACGACACCAGCCGCCTTGATTCGTCCATGACCGAAGTAGCGAGTCACTTTGTTTTTGCGAAAGAGTCCTTCGACACCCTTGGTTAACTGGCTGACAATTCCATCTTTGCGCTTGAGCATGGTAGGCAAGTCGAGACTGACGGCCGTCATGGTCACGCCGAACTCGGCTAGATGACTTCTGGCCATCGAATACAACTCGCTTGCTTCCAGCATGGCCTTGCTGGGAATACAGCCCACACGCAAACACGTGCCACCCAGTGCCTGCTCTTCTTCAACACAGGCGACATTCAGGCCCAACTGGGCAGCTCGAATAGCTGCGACATATCCACCAGGCCCGGCACCAATCACCACCAGATCATGAGTTGGCATATACGGTTTCTATTTTCATTAAAGAAGTGAGTGACTGCTTGTTTCAATAGCGAAAGTGCACGAAGACTGCCCAGCGTATAGTCGCGAGACAGTCTTCAGCAAACGACTTAGTTGATTATGTCTGAGAGCTTTAGGAATGAGGGTTTAGATTTCCAGCATCAGCCGCACTGGGTTTTCGATGCAGTCCTT
>JAIXVG010000565.1 GCA_027483145.1 Planctomyces sp. | reverse complement strand
CCTGCGACCGCGTTCGGCCGTGGAGTGTAATGGCCGCAACCCCCAACTCTTCGAACCGAGCAGCAAACTCTGGTGCGGTGATTTGAGCCGCATCCCAACCCAGCCGCATTTTGACTGTCACCGGAATCTGAACAGCAGCGATGACTTGCTCGACAAGCCGGGTGGTTCCATCGAGGTTGCACATCAGCCGTGCCCCGCCCCCTTGGCCATTCACCTTGGCCATCGGGCAACCCATGTTGAGATCGATCCCCTGATAGCCCGCATCCTGCAACCAGCGAGCCGCAAGGGCAATCTCCATCGTGTTGCTGCCAAATATCTGGACCGATAACGGTTGATCGTCCGGATGGGTTTCTATCAGCAGGGCCGACTTATGGCTGCCAGCCAGCAATTGAGACGAATGAACCAGATCGGTCGTCGCCAGTCCCACGCCACCCAGTTCGCGAACCACTCGCCGAAAGGCCAAGTGAGTGTAACCGGCAAGGGGAGCCATCACGTACCGTGTTGCCAACAGCCGCGACCCAACCCAAATTGGTCCACCGGATACCGTGGCGGTTGTCTCCAAAGCTGGGATCGTAACGCTCATGAGGACTCATGCAACGGAAGGTTAAGCGACACGGCCACGGGAACGTGACTGTGGGCAATTGGCAAAACCGTGTTCATCACACCCGAATCGGCTTAGCCCTCCAACTGTTCTTCAGCATCGGCAGCGGATTCGGCCTCGTCGCTTCCCAGAGGCGGCCTGGGGCCATGAAATTGATAGTAAGTGCACTCGATGCGGCCGTTGTAAAGCTTTCGGCGGCGGTCTGAGCGGCGGCGAAAGAAGCGTTCGAAGTCGGGATGGCTTGTCAGAACATAGGTCGACCAGGTCGGTAGTCCCGCACAGGTATCAGCGAGGTCATCGTACAAGGCCTCGGCCGATTCACGATCGCCGAGGCGTTCGCCATACGGGGGATTAGTGATAATTACTCCATACTCGCGCTGATCTTTTAGCTCGAGTACATCCATCGTTTGCAGTTGCAGATCAAGCTCGACACCAGCCGCCCGGGCATTGGCGCGAGTCAGTTCGACCGATCGTGGGTCAATATCCGAAGCAATCAGCCGCAAGGGTGGCTTACCCTTTTGCAAGTCGCGAGCTTCTTCGCGGGCTTGTTTCCAAACTTCTTTTGAAAGCCGTGGCCAATGCTCGCAGATAAAATTGCGATCGATCCCCGGTGCCCGGTTGCGGCCAATCAACGCCGCTTCGATCGCGATCGTCCCCGAACCACACATGGGATCGATGAATGGTCGATCACGACGCCAGTAGCTCAGCATGACCAATGCCGCTGCAGTCGTTTCGCGAAGGGGCGCAGCCGAGGTCAACTTGCGATAGCCACGCCGATGCAACCCCTCTCCCGAGGTATCCAGCGTCACTGTGACAACATCCTTCAAGATAGAAATTTCGACCGGAAACTCGGGGCCTGTCTCTTCGAACCAATGTCGCTGCGTCGCCTTCTTGCGTGACTCGACGATCGCCTTCTTCACCACCCGCTGCACGGCTGGGACGCCGTGCAACAAGGACCGCACCGACTTCCCCTCTACCGGAAACTTCGCATCAAGCGGAAGCCACGCTTCCCAGGGAATGGCTGCCACCCCATCGAAAAGCTGGCCAAAGTCGCGAGCTTCAAACTTCCCCAGTTGCACTAGAAGCCGGTCTGCTGTTCGCAACCACAAGTTGCACCGGGCAATTGCCTGATCGTCACCCCAAAACGTCACGCGCCCATCTTCTACCGTCTGTTCGGTGTAGCCCAATGCGTTGAGTTCGCGCGATACGACCGCCTCTAAGCCAAACGCCGCTGTCGCTACCAGTTGCAACCGATCCATTGTGCTGTATCTACTTTCTGGACAGTCGGCTGCCAGTAACGATGAACGAGCGAATATCAAATAACGGACGAAAGAAGGCTCTTGGAGCTGAAACTCGCTTGCAGCCTGCCCTCGCTTCGAAACCGCCGAGTGTAACTGGTCGTAACCCCTGTCGGAATCTTTCGTGTCCGAATCTTTCGGACCGATCTTCGAAGTTCGTCCTCCAACTGCCCCAACATCGATGTTGTTGTGTTCACCACATTGGCCAGATCGAAAGAGAAATGCCTCGATTCGCCTGCCCGGGGCACTAGTGGACGGTCCTAGAGAACGGTTACGATAACGGGAATACGGGGAATACCAACGGAATGAAGTGTCTGCGGCCGGGTGAGCAGCCATCGCCGCCTGGTTTTGGACGCAGCTTGATTCGTTGAACGATAATTCACTTGGCACGGCTAATTTGTGTCCAAGTTGGTGAGAGAGAAAGGCAGGCTTTGCTGTGGTTTTTGGGATGTTTGGTAAAAAAGGGGGAAGCTCGGGAGGTGGAAACACCGGGCGCGAAAATGATGATGACGAAGAAGCCGATGAAATTGATCTCGTCTCATTTCAAGGGACGATCGATGGAACCCCGGTCGACCTCAAACCCCATTCCAAGCTGGTCCAGGTAGGTCTCGTCCCCGCCAAAGAAATGGTGACCGACGGCTTGTCTCGCCGAGCCGAAACTATTCGCCTCGACATTAAAGGAGAGCGTGGTCAGACAACCTTGTATGTCGACGGCGTGGCCTATGCCGGCTCAAGGATGGCCAAGAACGAAGCCATGGCCATCATGCAAATGATGAAGTTGCTGGCTGGTTGTGACCCCAAAGACCGCAGCAAGCCCCAAAAAGGGGGCCTTAAAGCAACTTTCGAAGATCGTCCTTACGAAGCACTCGTAGAGACCAGCTTTTCTTCGGAAGGGGCCGAACGCCTCTACGTTCGGCTACGTAACCTGAAGGTTAAGCTTGATACTCCCGAAGAACTTGGCTTCCCTGCGAAACTTAAGCCACTCGTCCGAGAGCTTGTGGCGAAACGTCGTGGCCTGATTTTGGCCACTGGCCCATCAGGCTCGGGAGTGACGTCAACACGCTTTGGCCTCGTGCGGGCGATTGACGTCTACTTGTATGCCATCTTTACTCTCGCCGATGCCGGAACCCGCGAACTACCGAACATTACCAAGTTCGAAGTAGTCGAAGGGGATGACGTCGAAACAACTCTCAGCCGCATTAGCCGGGCGGAAGGGGATGTCGTCTTCCTCGATCCGCTCGAAGGGGCTGAACAACTTAAGCTACTAACCGACCCCTGCGAGAAAATGGTCCTGATTTCTGAAATTGCCGCCAAAGATGCCGCATCAGCCATAGCCCTCGTCGGCAAGTGGCTCGAAGACCAGGCCAAGGCAGCTTCGCTGCTGGAGCTAGTCGTCAGCCAGAAGCTGATTCGCCTGTTATGCAAAGACTGCAAAGAAGCGTTTAGACCCAACCCGAAACTACTGGCTAAGGTTGGCCTCCCCCCTGAGACAAAAGTCCTCTACCGCAAGCCCGAACCGCCAGAAGAGGACAACCCGAAGGCTGCTCCCCTGGAACCATGCGAAACATGTGGGGACGTTGGCTACGTCGGCCGAACCGCCATGTATGAGTCCATCCAAATGACCGACCAGATTCGCGAACTGGTGGCCAAAGGGGCAGCTCCCGACCAGATTAAGGCCCAGGCCAGAGCAGAAGGGATGCTGACTCTCAACAAAGATGGGATGCGGTTGGTGGCTGAAGGGCGAACCTCGCTCGAAGAATTGCAGCGAGTGTTCAGTGCCGAAGGTCGCTAAGCGGCGAAATCGGCCGCCGCGGAACTAGGACCGATCTGTATCGAGCGATCAGGCCTGCAACTGGTGGCAGTCCCGTCCGGCCACGACCTGTTTTTTCATCGGCGTTAGCAGTGAACCCGGCCCGGTGATTCTCGCCGACGTGCTCCAAGCAAGAAATCGTAACCCTATATGCTCCAGACCTTTATGTTGCATCAACGGCTGATTCACTTTGTCTGGATCGCTGGCCGGCAGGCCCCCTTAACTAACCTGCAGAGTTCCGATTGCGCCGATTTTTTCGATTCTACCGAAGATTTCGCCCCAATCCGCCGATGATACTAAGGAGTGTTTTCGCGTAGTGGCACCCGCTGCCCGGCCAATTGGTCGCGTCGCCCCGCTACGAAAGCAAAATGGTCTGCAGCTCAGTCGGACAAGGACGTCTAAGATGGATCGGATCGCCAAACGAAACTGGCAGGCCTGGATGCTTCTCGGGGGGCTGGTCTTGTCCGCTACAGGGTCAGGCTGCCTGCAAACCACTGTGGCAGGCCAAACTCTGCCGTCAGCCTACTACTTGAACGATGACGTTCAGTACTTCCCGGCTGGCCCTGAAACACGATTGTATAATCAGGTTCAAGCTCTCGAACGCTATAAGCTGGAACGTCAAACCATGACCTCCGAGTCTGGCCGGACGCGATAGCTGTCAGTTAAGCGACCCCAGACAATCGCCTAACTTGCAACCACTCCTCTCTTTGAACAAAAGGGGAGTGGTTGCATTCGTTTCTTGACAGTAATACTGTCCGGTGTGCTAAAGCTCCTGTAGCTCATCTAATTCCTCTCGTTGGCTTCTTCAGTCTCAATTTCCCAAGATCAGATTTTCGATTGATCGCTGAAGTACATTGTGAAATGAAGATTCTCAATGACAACAAGTGGGGAGTTCTTACAGAAGCGACTGTTGCTGAATTCGAAACTCGAAACCGAGTTAAACTCCCCAGCGACTATCGCCAATTCTTGCTAGCGCATCATGGAGGGATCTCCGAGTGTAGTTTCTACTGGGTGGTTGCCAATGATTGGGGGAGTAGCATTCACTACTTTCTCGGGTTTGGCGATCGTCAATATCTGCTTCAAGAGTACTTTGATTGTCGAATAAACATGCGAATTCCGGCTGACTTACTGGTCGTCGGGGGAGACGGATGTTTGAACTATTTGGCGATTGGCATCAAAGGTGATCGCTACGGCGAAGTATTCTATACTGACTGTGAATATGATCTTGGCGAGCCAGAACGAGTTCGGCGAATCGCGAAAACGTTCTCTCAGTTTCTTGATGAACTCTGCGCTGAACCAACCTACTAGCACTCTTCTAAGGATTTGAGTTGCAGTTAAATTCCGAAAGCGAGGACTTGGTTTAAGTCGCTCTTGCGGCTTGAATCGCGCGGTCAAAGTCTGGCGGCAGTTGGGCGTTGAATTCACACCAGTCGTTCGTAATCGGATGGGCAAACGCCAAGACCGCCGCATGCAGGGCTTGTCGATCGATCAGTTCTGAAACGGGCTCCAAGTTATCGTCCGGCAGTCGTCTGGGCAGAATCACACCACCGGGCCCATAAAACTCATCACCCACAATCGGGTAGCCAACCGTCGCTAAATGGACTCGGATCTGGTGCATCCTTCCTGACCGAGGCCGCGCACGGACTAGCGTGTGCTTCGCCAGTCGTTCCACCACTTCAAAACTGGTCTTCGACGGTTGGGCTTCTAACGCATCTGCCTGAGCAGACATTAACGCAGCATGACAGCCTGCTGCCCGGCCGATTGGCAAGTCGACGGTGAACGAGTCGTCGGTCACAACCCCTTCCACGAGCGCCAGATACGTCTTCGAGACACGCTCTCGCTGAAACTGAATCGAGAGCAGCCGATGAGACAAATGGTCCTTGCACAGGGCGATCGCACCACTGGTATCCATATCGAGCCTGTGGACGATTCCGGGCCGAAGTAGCCCCTTCAGTGACGATTGTTTGTCCAGATAAGACTGAACGGCATTGACGAGTGTCCCTGCTGGAATTTCTCCCGTGGGATGCACGATCAGCCCTGCTGGCTTGTTGACGATCAGCAGCCACTGGTCTTCAAAAACGATACCAAAATCGATCTGTTCGGGGGGCATCTGCAGATCGGGTGGTTCGATCAGCGTGACCGATACCGTTTGCCCGGTGAAAACTCTTTGCGTTGGCCCGCAGACAACCCCGTCGATGGTCACCTGCCCTGCGCGGGCCATTCGCAAAAATCGCCAAGGGGTGTAGCCGCGAAAGTGCTTCACCAGCAAGCTATCAATCCGCACCCCATGCAGGTACTTGTCAACAGTGACCGTAAACTTCGGAGAGGGCTTTGCGACGGAGGTGGACACGTTCAGACTGGAATTCCAGGAAAGTTTCGAGCGAAAAGCGATGGCTCGGGATGGCTTGCCAACAGTTAGTTTGGGGCATCACCAACCGATCTGCTACGACTCATCCTTGTAGTCGATCAGGCTCACGATATCGTACTTCTGCAACCGATCGCGGCCCTTCAAAAAGCTCAACTCTATTAAGAAGCCCAATCCAACGACATCTGCCCCACTTGCCTCGGCCAGTTTAGCGCAAGCCTCGATCGTTCCCCCTGTTGCCAACAGGTCGTCAATCAGCAGTACTCGACTTCCCTGGCCAATAGCATCGATATGCATCTCCAAGGCATCGCTGCCATATTCGAGGTCGTACTCGAACTTGCGAGTTTGAAATGGAAGTTTGCCCGGCTTACGAATCGGAATAAATGACGCCCCTAGCGCCACGGCCAGTGGCGCTCCAAAAATGAAGCCCCGCGACTCTGCCGCGAGAATGGCGGTTGGTCGAGTCGCCTGGAACGCATCTGCAAACCGGTCAATTGTGTGCTTGAAGACTGCGGGCGACTTCAAAAGCGGGGTAATATCACGAAACATGATCCCCGGCTTGGGGAAATCGGGAACGTTCCGAATATGCTCTCGCAAATCAATAGGGGCCATAACAAGGGAGCTTTCAGAAGTCTCAGTAAATGAAAGGAAACACGAGATTAACGGAAGTGGTGGCGAGAGCGTCGACATTCGAAGATGACCATCGTCACCTTGCCGACCTATGTCTTGAGTAGCCCCGAAAGCTTCAGGAAGTTCTTCAGAATCAGAGTACCACCATCAGTCAAAAAACTTTCGGGATGGAACTGCACGCCGTGGACGGGATACGTTTTGTGGGCCAGCCCCATAATCTCTCGTGCATGGCCAGGATCGTCGGTCCATGCAGTGACTTCGAGCTGCGGATCGAGCGTTGCTTCGGGAACCAATAAACTATGATAGCGGGTTGCTGTAAAGGGAGACTCCAGCCCCTGAAAGACCCCTTTGCCAGTATGGAAGACCTGCGACACCTTGCCATGCATCAAGCGTTCAGCCCGTTTCACTGGCGAGTTGTAAACCTCTGCCAGGGATTGATGCCCCAGGCAAACACCAAGCGTCGGAATTGTTGGCCCCAGGGCCCGAATCAATTCCATTGAAATACCCGCTTCGTGCGGGCTGCAGGGTCCTGGAGAAACAACGACCGCTGTCGGCTTCAGGGCAGCCACTTCGGCGACTGTAATCTGGTTATTTCGAATAACCTTCACATCGAGCGAGTGATCAATTTCGCCAAACCGCTGCACGAGGTTGTAGGTGAATGAATCATAGTTATCGAGCACGAACAACATAGTCTGATGACCTGCGAGACCCCGGTTGGAGGTTTGATGAATTGGGTGCAAGGCTAACCGGAACATCCAATGCCGATGCCATTAGCTCGCCGGAACAACGATCTCTTTTCCGCCGGTTTCGACCCTGTCTCCAGGTTGCAGTTTCTTGCCACGCCGCGTTTCAACCTCGCCGTTGACCTTGACCTCGCCATCCTGAATCAGCATTTTGGCGTGGCCACCGGTCGAAGCCAATCCCTCCCGTTTCAGAAATTGGTCAAGTGTCAGAGGCCGCGAAACGGGAGCAGGTTCGGTCATGAAATTCGCCAAAGGCAGTACGAAATACTGAAAAACCACCAATCACTATGACAGAGTGCATCAAAGAAGTGTAGGGGAAGGCTAGCCCACGTGCGATCATAAACCCAACCATTCGACAAGGAAAAACGCTTTGGGATGCTTCTCCAGAGCGTCCCAAACGCGGCCGGTTGCCTCGACCTTGGCCGACCGGGCACGCTCCCTTTAACATCAGCGGTATTCTCGCACAGTCGCTCGTCGCCTGTTTGCCCCTCGTCGCG
Source organism: Planctomyces sp. (assembly GCA_027483145.1). Classification (GTDB taxonomy): domain Bacteria; phylum Planctomycetota; class Planctomycetia; order Planctomycetales; family Planctomycetaceae; genus JAIXVG01. The sequence goes on along the minus strand of JAIXVG010000565.1, from coordinate 9,859 downwards.
GGTGGCGTTCTTGCCTAACACTGAAAAGGCCTCGATATGCGATGGTTGGTTGTCACAACACTGATTTTCAGCCCCGGTTTCAGCTGGTTGACAATCACTCAGGCTGAGGAGACTGCGATTCCGGAAGCACGGCGGACGCAAACCGTACAGGTGATCGAAAGTTGCCTGCCAGCCGTTGTTTCAATTTCAGCCGAAGTCAGAAAAGAAGATGGAACTGTTGAGCAGCGAATTGGCAGTGGTTCAGTCATTCATTCGGCAGGCTTCGTTTTGACGAACGAACACGTCGTTCGCAACGCCCGGTCTTTAACTGCCGTTTTTCCGAATGCTTTCATAGCCCCAATTCGAGTGATTGCGACCTTTGCCCATGAAGACCTGGCGATTGTCCAGGTCATGGCTGATCGTCCCCTGCCCTTCATTACGCTTGGCCGTAGCCATGATTTGTTATTGGGGGAACCAACGCTAGTCATTGGATCTCCGGGCGGACTCATCCATTCGGTTTCGACTGGAATTGTTAGCGGCATCAATCGGTCCACACGCAGCGAGCTCAGCTATTTGCCCTGGACGGTTCAGACCACCGCCGCAGTCAGTGGTGGAAACTCCGGAGGCCCCTTGCTCAATGCCCTTGGTGAACAAATTGGGGTCATCTCTTCGGTGGGCAATAATCTTCAAAATGTCGCCTTTGCGATTACGATCGACCACGTGCGCGAGGTCCTTCCGCAAATGCTGGCGATGGAGGAGCGCCACAGCATTTGGCTGGGGCTTCGATGTCATCCACTAGCCAACAGCCCACTGGTTCAATCCGTCGATACCGGCTCGCCCGCTGCTTTGGCAGGACTGGAGGTCGGGGACCAATTGCAATCGATGGGGAAAATGAAGCTGCGAAGTCCCATCGATCTCCAGTTAGCGCTCGTTGATCATCAGCCCGGCGACGCAATCGCCCTGGAATTCAGTCGATCGGGTGAGACCAAACAAGTAACGATCACGCTGGCCCCGTTGCCCCTTCCTGAACCCGTTTTCGCTCCAGGCCCATTGAAACAAGGGCTGAAATACAGCGTCTATCGGGGGGCCTGGGATCGTGTCCCAGACTTCCGGGGCCTGCAACCGGAGAGAACAGGCCGCACTGAAGCCATCGATCTTTCTGTGTTAGGAGAGAACCGTGATCAAGGGGCAGTGAAGTTCGAAGGTTATTTGCAGGTGCCCGTCGACGATCTTTATGCGTTCTATCTCACTTCCGACGATGGCAGCCGACTGTGGATTAACGATCGACTATTGGTTGACAATGATGGCCTGCACTCGGCTCGCGAAAGTTGCGGGCTAATCCGTTTGCCTGCGGGGTATCATCGCCTCCAAATCGAGTACTTTGAGCAACTGGGAGACGAGCAACTCGAAGTTACCTGGGAGCATTCGCAAAACCCGATGAAGGTCAAGTTACCGGCTGAAAGACTTTGGAGTGATGAATGACGATTCCAACTGTGGCAGCAGGCACCCTTTCGGTGAACGGCCACTTTAGTTCAACGACCTTTCCATCGACAAGCTCGGTCATGCTGCCAGATGACGGAAGGCGAGCATAGCCTTCGGCGGTCAGAAAGCTGGATGGGTTAGCTATCGACACGATCTGACTCCATATCCGATTTGGCGACTGCACCAAAGTAACTGACCGTGGGTTCAATGCCCTCTTGCGAGCGACGCCAATCCTTGGTTTTTCCCAGCCACAGTTGCGACCGGCCGGATATTGAAACCGGCGTTAAAACTGCCAGTGATTAAACAACTTGGCCCGAAATTCTTGCCATTCAGCTTTATGGTTATCGCTACAAGTCCGGTCGAGCAGCTCACCCACCCACTCATCCATTTGCCTGAGTCGCTGCACTGCGACCGCAGCAATGTTTCGCATGGCCAGAACTGCTGCAGTGGGATGCGCCTTAGCAAAAGCCAGAAACTCCCCTTCGGTGATCGAAAGAACATGGACTTCCGATTGGGCCACAATTGTCGCCGAGTGAGGGGCAGGCTTTACAAACGACATCTCGCCAAACACGTTCCCGGGTTCCAGCATGGCCAAAGTAGGGTGGCCCCCTTTCTTCGTATGCTTTTCGACCGCACAGGTCCCCTTCACCAGCACAAACAGCCCCTGAGAGACCCCCCCTTCCTGCAGAATCGTATTGCCCTCATCAAACGCGGCTGAATGCATCAGCCCCGTCAGAGCTAAGATAGCGCTCCGATCTAAATCTCGAAACAATGGACAGTTCTCAACGATCAGCTCAGATTTAAAGTCGGACATACTGGAGACTCTCAAGAATAGAACGAAATGTTAGTTGATTGCCTGCCAGGTGACGGGCACCGCATATTAAAAGCGAACAACCAACCAAAACAGGCTTGCTCGAAATCCTTTGACTCATCGAGATGCAATACTCGCCACCCACCACTTTGGGATAAGCTCTAAATTCCACCCAATGCTGTCGCCCGGGCGACTCGACCAACACCCAACAAATAAGCAGCAGTGCGCAGCGGCACCTTCTTCTCCTGGGCGAGGTCCCACACTTTGTTGAAACTGTCGAGCATGATTTTTTCGAGCTCATGCCGAACGTGGGCCAAATCCCAACGGAACTTCTGCTGGTTTTGGACCCATTCGAAGTAGCTGACTGTTACGCCGCCCGCATTGGCCAGAATATCCGGGACACAAAGAATCCCCCGGTCTCTTAGGATTTCATCAGCCTCGGGGCGAGTCGGGTTGTTGGCCGCTTCGACGATGTATTTTGCACGGACATCTTTCGCGTTGTCAGCCGTCAGGACACCTCCAAGAGCAGCCGGAATCAGCACATCGACCGGCGCTGCCAACAGACCGGCATTCGTAATGGCATCACTTCCCGGAAATCCCGCGACTCCACCCGACTTGTTGGCGTAGGCCTGCAACTCGATAATGTTGAGCCCTTCCGGGTTCCAAACGCCGCCAGTCATGTCGGTAACGCCCACCACTTTGCCGCCACCTTCGTGCAAGATCTTGGCAGCGTAACTTCCCACGTTGCCAAAGCCTTGCAGCGCGAACGTGGCATCGGGGAGGTTCTTGCCAAACTTCCCCAGCATGGCCTTCGCGATACAGACGACGCCGCGACCGGTTGCTTCTTCGCGTCCTTCCGAACCATGTAGCTCAACGGGCTTGCCGGTCACACACGCCGGATTGAATCCGTAGAACTTCTCATACTGATTCATAAACCAGGCCATAACCTGAGCGTTAGTCCCCATGTCGGGAGCAGGAATATCCTTATCGGGGCCAACCATATCATGAATTTCGTCGACAAACTTCCGTGTCATCCGCTCGAGCTCTCCCTGCGAAAGCTTGCGGGTGTCGACGGCAATTCCCCCCTTGGCTCCGCCATACGGCAAATTCACCACGGCAGTCTTCCAGGTCATCAGCGAAGCGAGAGTCAAGACCTCGTCTCCGTCGACTTCCGGGTGGAACCGCAAGCCCCCTTTCATTGGCCCGCGCGAGCTATCGTGCTGAATTCGGAAACCGACGAACGTCCCAATTTCGCCGTTGTCCATCTCCAGGGCCACCTGGACCTTCACCTCTCGTTCGGGCATCAGCAACAGCCGCCGCATGTTTGACGACAAATCCAGCAAGTCAGCTGCCTGATTGAAATACAGCGTGGCATTCGCAAACGAGTCGCTCATGGCGTGGGCCTTCAAGAACCTTTCCGAGAACCCGGTTGTGCCTGTTCGAAACGCCTGATGAGGCCGTTTGATGTCGCTGCATCAGAGGGTTCTCGGATAAGCTCTGAGTGCAAAAAGTGGCTCTGTCAGTGGGCAAACTGTCACTTTCATCACGCCCAACTGTCGCTGTCGTTCTTCTTCTTCTTTGTACGTGAAACCAGCCCCGGGCAGCAAACCGGAATTCCCCCGATCTCGTCTCAATTTCGCCTCTGCGATGCATTCCGGCGCAATCTGGCATACAATCGGTTTCGAAGGAATACCAGCCGCTGCGACGACTTGGTCTGATTGCAACTCAAGACCAAAAAATAACGAACCGGGTACCCCAGCTAGAAGAATCACCTGTCATGCAACAACCGTGACATCGGGCCAGGCGAGTCAATAGTGAGGGACGTTGTGGCAAAGCCACTGGCATTGGCAGATCGTTGGGCACTTGTGACAGGTGCCAGTTCCGGCATCGGAGCCGAGTTCGCACGCCAACTGGCTGCCCGCGGCATGCACCTCATTTTGTGTGCCAGACGCATTCAACCAATGCTCGATTTGGCCAGCGAACTCCACCTGAAGCATGGGACGCAAACAGAAGTCATTGAGTGTGACTTGTCACGCTCGGAAAGTCTTACTGCTCTGGAAGCAGAAATCGCCAATCGTGGGATCGAGATCAGCCTGCTGGTAAACAATGCCGGCTATGGGATTGTCGGAACGGTCGATGAGGCCGACCCAGCCCGAATTCAGAACATGCTGGCACTCAACATCGCAGCGTTGACCGACCTCACTTATCGATTTTTGCCCAGCATGAAGTCGCGAGGCTTGGGAGCGATCATCAATCTCTCCTCCCTCGCCGCGTTTCAACCGGTTGCCTTCATGGGTCCCTATGCAGCCAGCAAAGCCTACGTTCTGCACTTCTCGGAAGCATTGCATGTCGAACTGCGCTATACGGGAGTCCGCGTTTTAGCTGTTTGTCCCGGCGTAACGCGCACCGACTTTTTCCGTGTTGCCGGCGTAGAAGGCTGGCTGAAGAAGCATGCGTCGCTCGAAGTGGATGAGGTCGTGCGGGCGGCCCTCAAAGCGGTGGACCAGCACCGCCAATACATCGTCCCGGGCTGGCGGGACTATCTGCTCACCTGGCTAGTGCGGTTTGTCACCAGAAAACGAGCCGTCATGGAATCGCAGCGCTACTTTAGGCCGCGGAAGTCGAAGTAGTCAGGCTGGCCCGACTTCCATAGTTCGCTTCAATCCAAAAACACTTCGAGACACGCCCCAAGCTGTTTGCTCATCGCGTGTCCCGAAGTTAATGCTTGATGGCTTTGGTATCAGCTGGAGCACCTCGAAGTTAAGCGCGGCGTCTCGCGGCCTTGGATCGAGCAGTCACACCCATGTCTCGACGCGACACTTAACTGCAATGCCGTCTAATCCTCTGCGGGCCCCCCATCAGCCATCTTGACGATTCTAGGATCGAATCGACCCACAATCTCGACCAAGTCCGACTGTGCAGCCATCACATCTAGGATGTTCTTGTATGCATAGGGAACCTCGTCGGCACCAGCAGACAAGACCCGAATTCCCTTTTGCTCAAGATCATTCTTGACCGATCGAAAGTTGTATTTGTCGCGGGCAGCGGTACGGCTCATCCGGCGGCCTGCTCCATGCGAAGCCGACAGCAAGCTTTGCCCATTTCCCTTCCCCCGCACAACAAACCCGGGGTCAGCCATCGAGCCCGGAATCACACCGAGTACACCTTCGCCAGCAGGCGTAGCTCCCTTACGGTGAACAATCAGTTCTTCTCCGTTGTGGATTTCCTTCCATGCGAAGTTATGATGATTCTCGACGCCGCTGATGATGCGAGCACCGACATTCTTCGATACCAATCGGTGAATCACTTCGTGATTTGCGGCTGCGTAGTCTCCCATGAGGTTCATCGCGGCCCAGTATTCTTGGCCCGCTTCGCTATCGAGCGACAACCAGCCTAACCGGCCCAGTTCCTGGAATGCTTTCGGCAACCGAGCCTGCGCGATTCGGCTATAGGTATCGCAAACACTCGACCCGGTCCCCCGGCTTCCACTATGAGACAAGAGCGCAACGTAAGTCCCTGCTTCCAGTCCTAAATCTGGGGCTGGCTGGTCCAACGTCAGCATTCCAAACTCAACAAAGTGGTTCCCTGAACCAGATGTTCCCAGTTGCTTACGGGCTTTGTCTTTGTTCTCGCGCGTAACGCGAGTAACAGTCCAGTCGGAATCCATCACCGGGTGATCTTGTGGAGTTTCATGCGCAGCCCCAATTCCGAACCGCGTTCCACGCTCGATCGCCTGACGATAATGCTCGAATCGCGATTCCAGCGTCGCAACGGGCATATCGAGGACCGACAACTTCATCCGGCACGCGATATCTACACCCACCGCATAGGGAACGACCGCATTTCGCAAGGCCAACACGCCGCCAATTGGCAAACCGTATCCCACGTGAGCGTCGGGCATCAGCGCCGCACCCACTGCCATAGGCAGCCGACAAGCCTGCTCCATCTGCACTCGGCAGCCTGCATCGATATCGCTTCCCCACACCGAATACGCTATCGGGTCGGGCAATACGTCATCGGGAGGGGTCTCCACCAGCGACTTGGCCAGTGCGCCAAACACACTATCTTCTGCAAACGCAGCCGGGTCCGCAATCACGTCTCGAATCCGGTCTTTCAGCTTGGCCCCCTTGAGGTCGGTCTCGGCCGCTGCCTGCTGAATCGCGCGAATCGCCAGCCCGATCACTGCTTCGGGGACACCCAGTTTGGCTAGTTGTGAGGTATTCATCGTCTATCATTCGCGCCGAAGTGAAGGAATGTCGCGGGTTGTCGCCGGCGGATCGGACACCAGTTCCGATCGGCAGGTTCCCATCTCAGGCCATCAAATCGGCAAAAAGTCCCGGTAGAGCTTGCGCGATTTGCCCGACGGGTACCACTTCCAGCGACGCCAATTGAACTGATCGCCCTCCTCACCCAAGTGGTGCCGATCGGTCAACTGCCATAAATTGGGTCATCATAAACCAAGCCTAGGCCATTCTGCCTCTGGCTGGAGCAAAATCGAAGCAAACACACTGGGGATGGTACCCATAAACCTGTCTTCTTAAACTATTTGCGGCGAACGACTGCAATTCTGCTGAGGTTGCATCTTTGTGAAACACTACCTTTGTCCACCTGATTCATGCCTGGCTCGATTCAGGCTTTGGCGGGCTGGTTCCCAGTCGGGGGCCAATTGACATGCCTGTTCCAGATGAAGCAGTCCTACTTGTCGGTTTCCACGAATCATTTGCAAAACCCCAAACTCGTGATGAGCCGCTGCCGATTTCGGCTCTTCTTGCAATAGCCTGACAAGTGTCTGTTCGGCTTCGTCGAGCAATTGGCAATCGGCAAATGATTGAGCTAGCAAAACCTGACCCAGTGCTGATTGCCGTTTGTATTGACACGTCGTCGCCCTGCGAAACGCATCAATTGCCCGTTGGCAGTTCTGCTGCAGCATGGCTAACTTGCCGATGATCAGCCAGCCCGTTTCCACTTGAGGATCAAGTTCAACTGCGGTCAACGCTAATTCTGCGGCAACTGGCAGTTCTCCCTGGTCGAAGCGAAGGCTTGCAAGTTGGGCAATCAATCCGGCCCCCTGAGGATCGAGTGTCACCGCGACTTGTAACGTTTGAATGGCTCGTTGCCGCTCTCCAAGTAGTTCATAACAGCGGGCCAGTAGTTCCAGTGCCCGAGTCGACTTCGGATTTTGTTGGCACGACTGCTTGAGCTGTTCAACTGCGCGGGCATAGTCCCCCAAGTCCATTAGCGCTAGGCCCAGCCCGCTGCAAATGAACTCATCTGGCCCATTCACTTCCAAAGCTCGCTCAAATGCAGCTCGCGTATCTCGAAAGTAACCCGCCTGAACCCAGCTCAGCCCAGAAACGGCAATTGCACCGCACACCAACCCCACCTTGGCTGTAGGCTGCCACTGCAAAGCAATCCAGCGGCTGATGGCCAATTTCATACAACTGACCGTGGCCATGAATAACCCTATGATTGGAATATACATGTAACGGTCAGCGTACTGTCTGTCGCCAAGTTGAATGAGCCCCGCCAGCGGAAAGATGCTCACTACAAAAAAGGCGTAGCCAACTGCCAAGCCCGGTATTCGTCGTCGCCAGAACCAGATTAATGCGGTAAGCATGACCAGTACCGCCGCCCAAACTCCTGCAGCGAAGAGGTCAATTCTCTCCATGGGATGTGGATAGAAGATGGCCAAGTCAAATGGCACGAAAGTCTTGCGAAGATAAGCTCCATAACTGAGGGGCACATTCGCAACCCGAACCCAAAGAGGATATTGAATGCTTTTCATAGCACCCGTTACTTGTTGAGCCCAATAGGCCACCAGCATTGAGGCTGCTGCGATACAGGCAAAGGGAACCTTTTCCAGCAAAAGCAGCCACCCGTTGCGGCGGTTCTGTAAAAAAAGGTGCCCTCCGTCAGGCAAGCTATCGCCAGACCAGCGCTGCAGCGGCCACCAATCGAGTAGCAGAAGTACCACAGGCCACATTACTAAGGACTGCTTCGCCATGACGCTGCAGCAAAAACACCCAATCGACAGGACGTACCACTTCCAGCGCCCATTGCCCCCTCCGGCGAACAAGGCATAGCTCGCCAGACTGGCCATTCCAAACAGCCCCGCCAGTAACCCCTTTCGTTCCGAAGCCCACGCGACACACTCAGCTTGCAACGGATGCAGGGCGAACAGAGCCGCGACAATCCACGCGAACAAAACATCGCGGCTGGCGATGGCCAATGCAGCAAACAGCAATACGCTGGTCATCGCGTGCAAAAGCATGTTGGTGATCAAAAAACCGCCGGGCCAGCCACCCCAGATTTGCCAATCAAGCATCAATGACCACCAGGTCAAAGGATGCCAAGTTGGAACCTCGTGCGCAAACACTCCCAAGGTTTGGGTTAAGTTCTCTGAGGACACCCCCCCACGAACCACGTAGTTGCGAAAAATGTAAACCCCGTCATCAATTAACAGAAACTGATGACTGACATTTTGCGAATACGTCAGGAGGACCAAAGCAACCAGCCCGAGGGCGCGCCACCATAACCGAAAGACAACATCTAGCAGACTGTCCCCTCGATTAACGCCGACATTCCCGGCCAGTTCAGTCGACATCTGGTGCTGCTTCTCTGGAAACGACGACAGGCTATTTCACAACAACTCGGTTAGTGCAAGATTTCGCTCGGCGAATCACGGTGCCGACTTTTACGCCAGAGTGTTTTCGAACTAATTCTAATGCAAAACTGCCGAAACCAAACGCAGCATCGCCCTGCACTCGACAGTAGGTCCTCAGCAGAAGTCGAACGCTAAACCCCTCCGGCCTCCCATTGACGCTTAGAGTTAGCTCAATTCTCGACGATTAACCGTTTGCATTTCCAGGACTAGAGGGTCTCACCTTTCTGCCAAAGGTCATTCTCGCAACTCATTCTTGGTTTCAAATGACTTAATTCTTCTCTTCGCTTTGCTCGGTCAAGAACTGAACCTTGCGAAACCATCTAAGGCCACTTCTGACCGGCCCAAGTTGTATCGACCCAACACCCCGATCCCCACTACGCGCTCAGCTGCTCAATCACATCCAACGCGCTGGCTAATTGCTTTTGCAAATTGGCCAATGTTCCCCGCACTTCCTCGACCACTTCCGGCGGAGCCTTATCAACAAAACTACTGTTACCCAACTTCTTCTCCGTTCCGGCAATAAACCCGCGCAGTTTCTCGGCCTCTTTTTTTTGCCTTGCCAGCTCGGCCGCGCGATCGATCAAGCCTTCCAGAGGCACATAACCAGTCACGTCAGCCAGCGTGAACGCCGCGCTGGCAGCTGGACGAACTGCGTCGGGGCCAATTTCCCGCAGGTCGGCTTTCGCTAGCGAAACAAATTGAAGTGCTACCCCCTGCACGTCGCCAGCTACCTCCGCCGAGCACTTCAGCACCACCGGAATCGGGACCGAGGGCGGAATGTTGTACGTTCCACGCACATTGCGAACAGCAACAATCAACTCTTTTAAACGCTCAAACCGCTGTTCCAGTGCAGCATCGGCATAGGTAGCAAACTCACTCGCTGGCCACGGGGCAGTGACGCAAGCCGTCGTCGCCGCCACTGG
>JAIXVG010000260.1 GCA_027483145.1 Planctomyces sp. | reverse complement strand
TATGTGATTCACGAGGGGCGGGCCGATCTGAAAGATCACCCCTCAATTTTCGTATTCGATCCACGCGGAAAGTATATCCGTTCGTTTGGCAGCCAGTACCAGGGTGGTGGCCACGGAATCGAGATTCGCAAAGAAGGGAGTGAAGAGTTCCTCTATGTCTGTGCCTACCAGCACGTCAAAACCTTTGCGAAGCACAAGTTGACCGGTGAAGCCATTTGGCAGAAGTATGCCCCTGTCGAATCAGGGCTGTATGCCCCCAACGAAGAAACTCCGACTGCTGGTTGGGGACGCGATCGATTCCTACCGACCAACTTTGCCTTCAGAGATGATGGTGGGTTCTACCTGGTTGACGGATATGGCTCGTTTGCAATCCACGAGTATGACAAGGACGCCAATTGGAAGCGTTGCTTCGGGGGACCAGGCGAAGGTGAAGGGAAATTCAATACTTCGCACGGCATCTGGGTCGATAATCGCCCCGGCCGAGAACCGGCGCTGGTTGTGTGTGATCGTGCTCACCACACACTTCAGTACCTGTCACTGGACGGCGTTTACCAATCAACAATTACCGGTTTTGGTCTCCCTGCGAATGCTGAAACTTGGAACAACCTGCTGTGCATTCCCGAACTGCATGCCCGTCTGACGCTAATGGATGAACACAACAACGTGGTCGCCCGGCTTGGGAACGATGTTGGCCGGATTACCGGTCCCGATGGGGGCAAAGTTCGTGGCGATGCAGCCCTATGGCAAGATGGCAAGTTCGTCCATCCACACGATGCCTGCTTTGGCCTCTCGGGAGATTTGTTTGTTGCTGAATGGGTTGGTACTGGCCGGGTGACCAAACTCGAACGACTCGGGTAGCAGGCAACAACTTGTTTGCAGTTTAAGCACCCGGTATCGACATGCTTGGAATTTCAAAGTGACGAGTACGTCCTTTGATACCGGTCCGTTTCGTATCTAACAGTAGGCGCATTGGCTCGCCTGTCATCAGCCGATGTGGCAATCTTCAGTATGTGTTAGCAGATACCCTAATGGTCGCAATAGATCGATGAAACTCAAACCGTCAAGCCTGTATCAACGGGAAACCTTGTAGAACCGTTATCTCGATTGTTTCGACTTGATGTTCATCGAAGAGAGCGGCACAATACGCCCTTCGATCGCAGAGTCTCTGCTGCGAAGAATTGCTTCTTATCCTCTTCTGAGGCGGAACTATGGAATTCGATTGTGGCATTGGCGAATGCATTCGAATTGGCTCCTCAATTACGATTGAGGTTGTTGAAGTAGCGAATGGAGAAGTGGCCCTTGCCATTCATGGAATTTCCGACGGTGATATCAAGTTTGAACTTGATGACTCGTACCCCGGCCCAGGTGGTTCGAGTCCCAATCTAGAGTTGGCGCTGTGCTAGGCCAATCAGCGGTTTGCACCAGCGGTCGTTTCTCATAAACTCCGGCTTTCAGCGAGTCTGTAATTGACCGGGTTACGTTATGAGTTCGACTGGGCCTGACGCCCCTTACACTGATGCCGAGCTAGTCAGCTGGGGCCTATCTCGCGGCACTATCCCTCGCTCGGTTGCCATCATTATGGATGGAAACGGACGATGGGCGGTCAGCCGCGGGCAAGATCGCGGTGCCGGACACTTGGCAGGTGTCGAACGAGTACGACCGCTTGTGACCATGTCTGCCCGCTTAGGAATTTCGCGGCTCACACTCTATTGCCTCAGTAGCGAAAACTGGAAACGCCCTGAAGCCGAACTGGCCTTCCTGATGGAATTGTTCGAACGCTTTTTGCAACACGAACATGACGAAATCTTAAGGCAGAATATTCGTTTCACTGTCATCGGCAGATCCGCTGGGCTGACAGAACCGGTTCTCAAGCAAATTGAACGAACGAGATCTGCTACTGCAGCCAACACCGGCCTCGAACTTTGTCTTGCGGTCAACTACGGCAGCCGTGCCGAGATAACCGACGCCGTTGTTGAGATTGCCTCCAAGGTCCGGGCGGGCGAATTGAGTCCCCTAGACATCACCGAAACAACAATCTCAAATCACCTTTACACTCGCGGCTGCATCGATCCCGATCTGGTCATTCGAACTGCCGGCGAAATGCGGCTCAGCAACTATCTTCTTTGGCAGGTCAGCTATGCCGAGCTTTGGGTGACAGAGACCCATTGGCCCGATTTCGACGAAGCCGAGTTCGCCCGCGCATTACGCGATTACGCATCACGCACCAGGCGCTTCGGTGGCCTGGCCGAGTAATTGCCGTTCGTTCATTCACCGGCAACAGGCCATAAAAAATGCCGGGTGCCATGGCCCAGCAATGCTGGATCGACCCATGGCACCCGACATTCAGTTCAACATCAGGGCAAGTGAGTGCTAGTTACAAGTACTCGTTGATGATGTTCTCAAGCAGTTCTTGGCGTCCGGAGATATTGGGCGTCAGCTCTCCCTTCTTCAGCACATAAGATTCCAGTTCGGCAAAGCTGGTTTTCCCATCATCGATAGCCTTTCCCATCCCCTCGTCGTAGGTGCTATAGCGTTTCTTAACGAAGTCCGAGAGGGCACCATCTTTCCGAATGGCTGCGGCGATTTTGGCACCGCGGGCAAACGCATCCATCCCACCAATGTGGGCGTAAAACAAATCGACCGGATCAATGCTCTCGCGTCGAACTTTAGCATCGAAGTTCACGCCACCGGGGGCCAAACCCTTTTGCTCTAAAATGACCAGCATGCACTGGGTGGTCAAATAGATATCAGTCGGGAACTGATCGGTATCCCAGCCCAAGAGCAAGTCCCCTGTGTTGGCATCAATACTTCCTAAGGCTCCTTGCATCGACGAATAGGCCAGTTCGTGCATCATCGAATGCCCTGCCAGGGTGGCATGGTTGGTTTCGATGTTTAGCTTTACATGCTTTTCCAGCCCATAGGCGCGGCAGAAGTTCAGACAAGCTGCTGCATCGAAATCGTATTGATGCTTGGTTGGTTCTTTTGGCTTTGGCTCAAACAAGAATTGGCCCTTAAAGCCGATCTTCTTTGCATGATCAACAGCCATGTGCATGAAGCGCGCAAGGTGATCCACTTCACGCTTCATGTCGGTGTTGTACAGATTCATATACCCTTCGCGACCACCCCAGAAGACATAGTTTTCGCCACCCAGTTCATGAGTGACTTCCATCGCCTTCTTTACCTGAGCTGCTGCAAACGCAAAGACATCGGCATTGGGGCTGGTGGCTGCTCCATTTAAGTATCGGGGGTGCGAGAACAGATTAGCTGTTCCCCACAACAGCTTAACTCCGGTACGAGCCTGGGCTTCCTTCAGCTTCTTGGCTACTTCGTCAAATATCTTGTTGGTCTCAACCAGCGTCGCCCCTTCTGGAGAAACGTCCCGGTCGTGGAAGCAGTAAAACGGGGCACCCAGTTTTTCGATGAATTCAAATGCTACATCGACCCGCTTCAGGGCGATCTCTTTCTCGCTGGAACCAGTTTCCCAAGACCGGGTCAACGTGGCGGCACCAAACGGGTCGCTCCCTGTTCCTCGAAAGGTATGCCAATAGGCCACACCAAATCGAAACAGGTCCTTCATCGTCTGGCCTTCAATCACCTCGTCTGGGTTATAGTGCTTGAATGCCAGCGGGTTCTTGCTTTTTGGGCCTTCATAAGCAATTTTTGGAACGTCAGGAAAATACGACATCGAGCGGTTACCTGGTTGATAGTTGAATCGAAAATTGGTCTGAACCTCTCCAGACCAGCTGTTGCCGGAAGTGTACTCGCGGCAGGTGCCCTGCCGAAAGCGTCCGGTTGCCCCCTTTGACCCTCTTCCGGACGAGAACTTTCTCACGTGATCGAGCTACCCCAGCCCAATTTTCCCGCGTCGAGCGTCGCAAATCCCGCTGCTTCAGGGACGATTCACTTTTTCACCACTTCTGATGGATATCGCATCGCCTACCGCCAATGGATGGCCCATTCAGCCGACCGCCGCGGGTGCTTCGTACTTTGTCATGGCATCCAAAGCCATTCGGGCTGGTACACCCAACTGGGAACCAGTCTTGCCCAGGCTGGTTACAATGTCGTCTTTCCCGATCGACGAGGGTCAGGCCTGGGCGACCTTCAGAGGGGCCACGCCGTCCATGCCGACCGCCTGGTAAGCGATGTCTGGCAACTCCTGGCCGAACTCCGACGAAAGCGACCGGAACCGCTCGGCCCTCTCTTTATTGCTGGTCTCAGTTGGGGGGCCAAAATCGCTCTGGCCACTCATCTCAAGTGGCAGCATCGACTAGAAACAGAATTCAACTGCCGTGGTCTTGCTCTGCTCTACCCGGGCCTTGTTCCGCAAATCAAACCAAATCCAATTCAGCTTATCGTATTGAAAGGGCTAAGGGCGGCTAACATCTTGCAGCGGCCCATCTCAATCCCGCTTAGTGATCCAGCCTTGTTTACCCGTATGCCACAGTGGCAAAACTGGATCGCTCGCGATCCACTGGCCCTCCATCAAGTGACTTCTGGATTTCTTCTCAGTGGACTGGCCCTCGACCGAATCATCCGCAACCAAATTGGTCAACTCTCCGGACCAGTCTGCGTTCATCTGGCCACGCAAGATGCAATCATCGACAACTCCAGAACACGCGACCTGCTGGCGAAGGCAACTCGGGCGCAGCTTTCCATTCAGGAGTTTAGCGACGCCCATACCCTCGAATTCAGTCCACTTGCCAGCCAGCACCATCAAGCCCTGATCGATTGGATGCAACGAAATTCGGCTGATTAATCGCTGGGCCAAACGAGGTTTGGTGTATATTGGAGGCGATCAAACCCGCCTTATCTGCTCTTGCAACAGGCATTAGCCATGATTCAGCCAAACGACCGATTGATTCGAGACACGATTCCTCTCTTCCACCAGTCACGTCGGCATATCGGGCGAGTTTTCGCCGCCTTGGCCTTAATTGCGATTCTGGGGCCTATAGCAGCCTGTTCATTGAACGCAGCCGAACCCCCAGCGCGGCCCGCCGGTCCTGAAGCCAACTCCAAACTCGTGCCCCTCAATCCAGAGCAGACAGTGCTTTTGGATAAAGGGGCGGGCAAGCTAGTCCTCAAGGGAACCGTTTGCTTGCGTGAAGGCTTGCTTGAAATGCTGGTCTGCCTGCGCGGTACTAAAGAGCATGAGTCGCTGTTGGCCGTTCAGGGGAAAGCACAAACCGTCCATGCTGGACTATTGGCGTTAGGGGCCGAGGTGGGAACGCCTGTCGAGTTTACCCCCACCTACCGAGCTGCGACCGGCCAGTCGATTGAAGTCTGGCTTGCCTGGACCGATGAATCGGGCAAACCACAAAGAATCCCCGCCAGCACCTGGGTCCGGAACGCAACCCGGAAGTACTACGTTCGAAAACTGAAAAAATTACCAGCCGACCTGACCCTGACCGAAGAAATTCCGCTTCGCTGGGACGACAAGCACTCCGAGCTGCTGTGGTTTGGTCCAATGACAACGAAGCAACTCACCGAGTTGACCGCTCTATCGACCGATACGGAGTATCGCACCGCAATCAAGTCGATGCACGACGACGGTCAGCCGCGTGAATTGAAGTTCCCCTGGGTGTTTGCCGGCAGCCGCTTCGTAACCGACTCCGAATCGGGGGAAGTCTTCTACCAGGCCGAGGGGGGCGATCTCATCTGCGTCGCTAACTTCGCCACAGCAACTCTCGATCTGGCTGTGGAAAGCACTGCCACCAACGACGACCTGCTTTATGAAGCCTTTACGGAACGGGTCCCGCCACTTGGAACTCCCGTTGATATCGAATTGATCCCAGTTAAAGCAACAACAAAGTAGCCATGGAGCGTACTTACTTTGAACTGAATCTTAAGTCCAACGAGCGGCTGGCTCATGCTCCAAGCCGATCGACTTCAAGATCAGCCGCCAGATAACCACCTGGCGGAGCGCGAAGCTGGTTAATTAATTGGCTCAAACAATCAAGGTTGGCCGTGCGCTATAGATCCCACGAAATTAGGGATCGCCCCTCGCCACACGCAGTTCAGGAGCCGGGCGTATTGCTGGCAGGCTTGGCGGGTGTTGGTTTCTTAATCTTCCCGGCATGAACATCGTTAACCACTTCCGCCAGAATGGCCGGGTTAGCCGACTTCATTACATGCTCGATCCGCGATGTGGGAACGCCTAAGCGAACCATGATCTCCTGGGCCGCAACCCACAGCTTGGCCCCTTTCTTCTCGTTCGCCAAATATAAATCCGCAATTAGTTCCCCCAACCGTTGTTGATCGGAAGTATCGCGATTGTTGTAGAAACTGCGAATCGCTTTTTGCTGATAAGCCGTGTACTGGCGGTCAGCCATTTCAGTTCATCCTTCCAACCTGACGAGTTACGACTATTCATCTCACTCAAGCCGTGGCGTCCAAGGCGAGTGGCATCTCTCGCCTCGATCATTCATCGGTTACGCCGGCCAGCGCCTTGAGGTACTCACGATTGAGAACCGAGATATTCGACAGTTTCACACCAGCCGGGCAGGCTGCCTCGCACTCGCCTGTGTTCGTGCAGGCCCCAAAGCCTTCTTCATCCATTTTGGCGACCATCGCCAACACTCGCTTAGACCGTTCTGGTCCACCTTGTGGCAAGTGGGCCAGATGCGAAACTTTGGCCGACACAAACAATGTCGCAGATGCGTTTTTGCATGATGCGACGCACGCCCCGCAGCCAATACAAGCGG
>JAIXVG010000461.1 GCA_027483145.1 Planctomyces sp. | reverse complement strand
GATCAGGAACGAGCGTGAATCGAAAACCCTGACACTGGTAGAAAGTCAGGCAGCGATCTGCGAAGGCATTCTTGGATTTCAAGAAGAGTACATGGGGTTACGGTCGGAGCAGATTCACTCCCACTTCATCAAAGACCTGCTGGTGGTACGCATTCACGGCACATTGACTTTAGCCGAACGACAACTCGGAAGAGCATTGTCGCCGGAGAAAGGTCGTGATCTGATCAAGCAGACACGAAAGCAACTGGTGGAACTGGCCCGCCCGATGCTTGAATCGCTGGTCCACGAGGTCACGGGCGTCAAAGTGCTAAGTATGCACCACGACATCAGTACCGTGACCGGCGAAGAAATGGTGGTTTTTACCTTGGTTGACTCGCCTCGTTTTGGGTAACACACTCATGACAACGAGGTTGCCGTGGGGACGCATACAATTGTTATTTGCGAATATTCTGGGAGCCTTGGAACGATCAGAAAGCCTGGTTTGAATGATCGAGAGCAAATCGAGTGCAGACACATTGACCGGCCTGACAGATACCGAAGCAGCTCTTCGCTTGCAGCAGTACGGCTTCAACGAGCTTCCCTCCTCGAAAAGTCGCAGCATTTTTGCGACTGCCTGGGATGTAGTTCGAGAGCCAATGTTCCTGCTACTGCTGGCGTGCGGCACGATCTACCTGGTCCTCGGTGATGTGCAAGAAGCGCTGATTCTGTTGGGGTTTGTCTGCGTCGTGGTGGGCATCACTCTTTATCAGGAACGGAAGACAGAGCGAGTGCTCGAAGCGCTACGTGATATTTCCAGCCCCCGAGCACTCGTAATCCGTGATGGCGAGAGGAAACGCATCGCGGGTCGGGATGTCGTCCCCGATGATCTGTTGGTGTTGGCCGAGGGGGATCGAGTTCCCGCCGATGCGGTCGTACTGTCGTGCAGTAACCTTGCCACAGACGAGTCACTCCTCACCGGCGAGTCTGTTCCAGCACAGAAGGTGGTCTGGGACGGCGCCTGTAAGATGACTCGGCCAGGAGGCGATAACCTGCCATTCGTCTTTTCTGGAACGCTCATTGTACAGGGTCAGGGAATCGCCCAAGTGCGGGAGACTGGAATCCACACCGAAATGGGCAACATCGGCCGCGCATTGCAAACCGTGCAGGTGGAAGAAACCGGGCTGCAAAAAGAGATCGGAGTGCTCGTGCGGCGGGTGGCAGCTGTGGGAGCATCGCTGTGCCTGTTCGTGGTCTTTGTCTACGGAGTCAGCCGTGGTAATTGGCTCCAGGGCGTTCTCGCGGGGATTACCCTCGCGATGTCGATGCTGCCTGAAGAGTTTCCGGTGGTGCTGACCATCTTTCTTGCTTTGGGCGCACGGCGATTGTCGAAGGTCAACGTTCTTGCCCGTCGCGTTCCGGTAATCGAAACACTTGGATCGGCTACGGTCCTGTGCGTCGACAAAACTGGCACGCTCACCGTCAACCGAATGTCGATCCGCAAGTTGGCAATTAACGGCACTGTGTATGATGTTGAGCAGCAGGCGGCTCAGGCGTTGCCAGAAGAATTCCACGAGATTGTGGAGTTTGGCATCCTGGCGAGCCAACGTGACCCATTCGACCCGATGGAGAATGCGTTCCACGATCTCGGCAATGCCCGGCTCGCTCAAACCGAACATCTTCACGCAGACTGGACGCTGGAACGAGGTTATGCTTTATCTCCCGGCCTGCTGGCAATGTCGCACGTTTGGAAGTCGCCTACTGGCAAGGATTACGTTCTGGCCGCGAAAGGTGCGCCGGAAGCGATTGCTGATCTGTGCCATATGAGTGCTGACCGTACGAAAGCAATTGGCGAACAGGTAGCGGCGATGGCCGAGGATGGGCTTCGAGTGTTAGGTGTTGCCAGAGGGGTGTTCGGGCAGCGGGCTTTACCGGGTGAACAACACGATTTCACATTCGAGTTCCTGGGCCTCGTCGGTCTGGCCGACCCGGTACGACCGACTGTTCCCGCCGCCGTCGAAGAGTGCTACACGGACGGCATTCGAGTCGTGATGATTACCGGCGATCATCCAACCACGGCCAAGAGCATTGCTCGGCAGGCGGGCATCAAACCCGTGGATGAGATCATTACCGGCCCCGAACTGGAGAAGCTGGACGAAGCGGAACTGCAGTTTCGAGTGCGAACGAGCAACGTCTTTGCCCGCATGGTCCCCGAGCAAAAACTGCGGCTGGTCAATGCACTGAAGGCCAATGGCGAAGTCGTTGCCATGACGGGAGACGGCGTGAATGATGCACCCGCCCTTAAAGCGGCTCATATTGGTATTGCGATGGGGGGACGTGGGACTGACGTGGCCCGTGAAGCGGCTTCTCTCGTATTGCTGGATGATGATTTCGCCTCGATCGTTCAGTCGGTTCGCATGGGACGACGAATCTACGATCACCTTCAAAAAGCGATGACCTACACCGTAGCAGTTCATGTGCCGATTGCCGGAATGACGCTCGTGCCGATCTTGGTCGGCTCGCCGCTGGTTCTGTTACCGGTGCATATTGTGTTTCTCGAATTGGTGATTAACCCGGCCTGCTGCTTCGTATTTGAAGCCGAACCAGAAGACACCGACGTAATGCGCCGGCCGCCACGAAACCCCAAACTCCCTTTGTTTGGCAGGCGGCTGCTGGGGTTGGGCCTGTTGCAAGGAGCGAGCGGCCTGCTGATCGTCCTGGCGATCTACCTTTCGGCGCTGTGGGGCTGGCTCAATGCTTCGGATGCTACTGCTTTGAGTTTCACAACGCTGGTCGTCGCTAACCTGGGCCTGATCTTTGCCAACCGCTCTTGGACCCGCACGATCTGGGCGACATTGCGAATCCCCAACGCTCCTCTCTGGTGGGTCATCGGTGGCACGACCTTCTTCCTTGCTCTGGCACTCTACGTGCCATACCTGCGTAGTCTGTTTCACTTCTCAACACTGCATCTGAATGACCTGGTGCTTTGTTTGGCAGGAGGATTTGCAAGCGTGATTTGGTTCGAGGGGTTGAAGTTGTTCAAGCAGAAGTGGTGGACTTGAGCAATGGTTCCTGTGCGTTGCCCCATGAAAGCGGTAGGATAGACACAGTTGGGCTTGCCGCCTTGATTCGGGGCTTGCCCCAAGAAGAGATCGAATTCGCCGGAAGACTAAATAAAGAGCAAGCTGGCTAGTCCAGGTGGCTCGTTAAAGAGTAAGCCGACGTGCCGGAATTCCCGCAAGGGTGACCCGGCACGTCGGCTTTTTTGTTTTCGTGATCCGTTCACGGTGGCCTGCCGTCGCCATTCTGAACTTCTGCCACGGCACGCCCTTTGCGACCAAGACTTACCGACCGAAGCTCAAACTGGAGAGTGAAATGAACGCCGCACACCTGCATCTGCTCGTCAATCATCTACCCATCGTCGGGTTTGCGTTAGGGCTGATTTTGCTCGCCGCAACGCTCCTTCGACGTGGTGATCGGGGAATGTTCGTCGCCGCCGCTCTGGTGGTGGTGATCTCTGGAGCCGGGGGCTTGGCCGCTCAGTTCACGGGCGAACCGGCTGAAGAAGTTGTTGAACATCTTCCGGGTGTTTCGGAGGAATTGATCGAGTCGCACGAAAAAGCGGGCTTGATCGCAACCATTCTGGCGTCGATCACAACCCTGGTGGCGATTGTCCTCAGTTTTGTCACGCTACGAAAGGAAGGGCGAATCGGCGTGATCCCGTTGTCAGTCTTGTTCGTCGCAACCCTGGCGACCTGCGGAGCGATGGCCTGGGCCGGGTCTACTGGTGGAAAAATCCGACATACCGAAATCCGGGATTCAACATCAAATGCCCCTTCGTCCGGTGAGAGAGATAACGATTGAGCGCACGCAGCTTCAAGGTCGTGAAGCTGCTTATGCAGCACTGTTGGACCTGAACTGAATATTTCCAAATACTTCGATCCTCGGAATCGAGAAGGACGCTGAAGATGCCTTGGATCGAATGGTACAACGCTCTCGAAAAGCCATCTTGGACACCTGCCCCGGCGACGATTGGTCTGATCTGGCAGATTCTCTACCCGATCATCCTGGTCAGCTTTGGGTTCGTGTTCGTGCAATCGCTCAGAAAGAAGCTGCCG
>JAIXVG010000571.1 GCA_027483145.1 Planctomyces sp. | reverse complement strand
CTCCCGCTTCTGATTCAAACCACAATTATTGTTTGACAAGGATCTTGATTATGGCCCAATCGAATACGCGAAGTGGGGCTGGAGAAACCGAAGAAACGCCGGCCAAATCGCGGGAAATTAAGTACGAGTTCACTCCGAACTTTCCCGAAATTCTGTCCCAACTTGGCATCACCCTGCTGGTTTCTACCTATCAGGCTGGTCAGTTGGTGAAGCTCGGTGCTCCGGGTGGAAAGCTGGAGATTAGTTTTCACAGGTTTGACCGTTGTATGGGAGTTGCCTGGCAGTCGGGGCGATTGGCCGTCGGAAGCCGGGAAAGTGTCCATTTCCTCGAAGAACGCCGAGAAGTGGCCAGTGCATTGCCAACGCCGGGATTTGAGACGACCTATCTGGCTCGTCGCTCAATTCAAACTGGTGAAATTCAGGGCCACGAATTGGTTTGGTCGGATGGAAAACTCTGGTGCGTGAATACCGCATTTTCATGCCTTTGCCAGATTTCCGATACCTTCAGTTTTCTCCCGATTTGGAAGCCGAGATTTATTAGCGAATTAGCTGCTGAGGACCGCTGTCACTTAAACGGAGTTGCGTTTGACGGGGGGAGCCCGGCCTATGTTTCAGTTTTGGGAGAGACGAACACCCCCCAAGGCTGGCGACCCGGAAAGTTAGGAGGGGGCTGCCTGTTGGACGTGCGGCAGAACGAAGTAGTCGCGAGAGGATTTGCCATGCCCCATTCGCCACGAGTTTGGAACAACCAGTTGTGGTGTCTGAACTCGGGCTATGGCCGATTGGAAATGATTGACCGCCACAGCGGCAAAGCAACCGAAGTCGTTGGCGTTCCAGGTTACACCCGCGGCCTGGCGTTCGCGGGACCAATCGCCGCAATTGGGATGTCGAAGATCCGCGAAACCTCGACATTTGGCGGAATGCCCATCGCCGAAACCAAAGACGAACTGCGGTGCGCAATTGCCCTGGTCAATTGGCAGACAGGACAGGCGATCTCACGCATCGAATTCAAGACGGGCGTCGAAGAGATTTTCGACGTGCAGATTATGCCAGGAGTCCGAAGTGCCTACATCTCGGGGCCGAATAGCCACGACGACGAGCAGGCCCCGGTCTGGGTGGTCCCCCCGATGCAATAGGGATTGCTAGGCTTAGCCTCCAATCGGATTACCCTTTACGTTTGGCGCTATTGTAACTTGCTCTTATTGAGCTCAAGCAACGCCAGACGATCTAACGCCAACGCAAATTCAGCGATTGAACGGTTGCTGATTGGGCTGGCTCGAAGACTTGTTCGTTTTTTGTTTGTTCGACACCGCATTCCGGACGACGATACTGAGAATCACAACTATGATGATGAGTGCGGTTCGCCAGCCGCTCGACTCCTGCGGCTGAGACTGCTGCAGCGGGTGATTTCCAAAGCCGAATGACCATTTCTGCCCTTGCTTGATCGATCGATCAAGCCAGTCGGCTTCAAGTGCTGCTGACTGCGGCGCTGTCTGGCGAAACTTCTTGAGAAAGTTCGTGACCGACCTTCGAACTTGGCGATGAATGAGCCACGATTCGAACTGGCTTTTCCCTTCAAGCTGCTGAAGCCTGGACCCCGACAAGATCTGCTTCATGACCGACAGAAACCGCTGTTCGTCTTCGGTCAAGTTGGTGAATTGGGCCAGTTCCGACCGGTAACCGGCCAAGGTTTCCAATCGGCCAGCATCAATCGGCAGGCCAAGTTGTTCGACTTGTTTGCGGAACAGTTGGGTCCGCTTGGCGAGCGTTGCCGGCTTGGTTTTCCAGAAGTTGTCGCGCACTAAGGCCGAGTTACGGCGGAGTGTTTCGACCCGCTGATAGACCTGTTCTTCAATTTCGCGATGGTTTCGAAATACGAGCTGCCGGAAGTTTGCGCGGGCCGCCAGGATGTCCTCAGCCGACGTAGCTGGATTCCGAGCCAAGACATTCTTTAGATAGCTCAAACGCCTGGCGTCGTGGATCGGCTGTTCTGCGGCAGGATCACTGGCATCTGCTGGGTTATCGCCGCTCATTAGCACTTTTCTTTCCGATGATTGCTTGATTTGGTCAATTGACAGGCAGCTTCAACGGATGAACTTGTAAGCAGTTCGATTTGCCTACTCGGCTGCGTCGCCCCCCTGTTCGAATTCGCTGCTAAATGGCAGCCCCATTTCGGTTAGGAGATTCAGCAGGACCGTTTTCGCCTCATCGAACAGGTTTTTTTCTCCAGAGGACATTGCTCGTTCGAATTGGTCGATCCCAGCCTCCAGCACGCTACGCTGGTCGGGAGCTAACTCACCTACCTTACTTTCCGCAAAAAGCAATAACCGCCGATTTGCAATATCGTCGCGCGGATAGAACTTCAGCTTCTGCATCCGCTTCAAGGCTTCCTCGATCTCTTTTTGATCTAAGTGCCCCGCATTACCTGTCAAAACGGTACTGAAGCGTTTACCCGTTTCTTCAACGAATGCTTCCACTTCTAGAATACCGTTGAGGTCGTACGTAAAACGGACCCGCACCAGTTGTGACTCAGTTCTGGCGGGAATGCCAGTGACGACGAGTTCTCCTAACTGGAAGTTATCTTTGACGCGTCGCCCCTCTCCCTGATAGATACGCAGTGCCAAGCGGGTCTGCATCGGCTCGATGGTTGAGAAGACATCTTCCTTCGAAACCGGGATCGTCGTATTGCGATGGATGATCGGCGAAAAATAGCCAGTCGCGAATTCATTGCCAAATTGCTTTGAAACTTCAACCCCCAGGGTGAACGGGCAAACATCGGTCATCACCATATCGCCCACTGCTGCATCGTCTTCGATCAGTGCGGCCTGCACAGCAGCCCCTAAGGCAACAACTTCATCGGGGTTAAACCGGCAGAGTGGGGCTTTCCCGAACATTTTCTCGATAAGGGCCGACACAGCCGGCATGCGTGTCGCCCCGCCAACCAGAATGATGTCTTCGAGATCTTTCGGCTGCATATTTCCATCGCGCAAGACTCGTGACAGTGGCCCCTGCAAGCGATCTAACAGCGGCTGGCTGAGCGACAAGAACTTCTGCCGATCGAATGTGACCACCTGGCCAGTCTGAGGGACCGTGCCATCAGCAAGGGGGATTGTCACCTCGGCTGTTTCTTGAGTCGCCAGCAACCGTTTTGCACGCTCGCAGTCTTCACGTAGCCGGGCGACCAGCATCGGCTCTTTCATCTCAGCCAGTTCGAGTCGCTTGCCGGTCTGGTTGAGTGCATCGCTGACCAGCCGCATCGTAAAATCTTCCCCTCCCAGGAAGTTTTCTCCGGCCGTCGCGACGATTTCGAGCGTACCTTCAAAGATTTGCATTAGTGTAACGTCGAACGTCCCACCCCCTAAGTCGACCACCAGCAACCGCTTATCGGCGTCTCGATCGTGGAACCCGTAGGTAAGAGCTGCGGCAGTCGGTTCGTTAACGATGCGGCGAACGTTTAAGCCCGCAACTTCGCCTGCCTGCCGCGTTGCCCGGCGCTGAGAATCATTAAAGTAGGCTGGGACCGTGATGACGGCATCGGTGACAACCTCTTGCAGAAAATGCTCCGCGTCTTCCTTTAGGCTTTTCAGGATCAGGCTGGAGAGTTCAATCGGCGAAAACGACCGTTTGCCCAGTTTCGTTGGCTGTGGTGTTCCCATGAGGCGTTTAAAGGTTGCAGCGCAACGTTCGGGATGGGTCACACGGAAATCTCGGGCAGGTTCACCGACCACAACCTGATCGTCATCCAGAATAGCCACAACCGATGGCGTGAGGACCTTCCCGTGTGGGTTGGGGACCAATTGCGGAACACCGTTTCGAAACACGGCACACAGCGAATGGGTTGTACCCAAGTCGATACCGATAATCATGAGAAATCGATTTCAAAGAAAGAACCAGAGGCCCTGGATAGGTCAACAAAGATTCTCAAAGATACTAAAGAACGCCGGTGGTTCGCTATTCGACAAGGCTCGGTTTTTGGAAGTCTCCTGCCCTGTCTGGCGGTAAAGACAATACGGCCAGTACTCTAGTTCAGTGTTTTGAAATTGATTCGTTGGGGGATGATTGAATTCGAGCTGCGATGAAAAACATAGTTATCCACCAGCCACTTGCCTGATCGCATCAAGCACAATGCTCAGCTCGTCGGCTGTAGTCGAAACGCTCGCGCTCAGGCGAACTGCTCCCCCAGGCGCGGTACCAAGGAACTGATGCATGAGAGGGGCACAATGCAGGCCCGCGCGGGATTCAATTCCGAACTCGTAGTCGAAAATACTGCTGAGCTCGTGTGGATCAAATCCTTCGATGTTAAACGTCACAATCGGAAGCAAGTTGCTGCCGGCATGTCCAAGCCCGTTTCTTGGTGAACCGTACAAAGAGACCAGTTCGATCGTTTCGAGCCGCGACACAAAGCCTGCGAACAGTGACCCGACAACCGCCGCCTTGTCATGAAACTCAGGTGTCTGCACTGTTTCCAATGCGGCTGACAGGCCCGCAATCCCCGGGACATTCGGATTGCCCGCTTCCAACCGCTGCGGATAGGTCAGCGGGTGATCGGGCAATTCGCTGGCAGTTCCCGTCCCTCCAACCCGCCACGGGCGGAGATAGTAATCGGCTTTGGGGCCAGCATAGAGCACTCCCACGCCCAAGGGGCCATACAACCCTTTATGTCCAGCACATGCTAGCAGATCAATCGGGATCTCTCTCAGTGAAATGGGAATCAGTCCAGCGGTTTGAGCGGCATCAACCAGCAGTAGCGCAGGAGTCTGTGCAACGATTTGGGCCAACTCATGAAGTGGCTGAACGATACCGGTCACATTCGAAGCATGATTGACAATCACCAGCCGAGTCTTGCCGGATATCGCTGCTTGCAACTGATCGGCGCCCACCAAGCCATCATGATTTGGCGTTAACCACGTGACATGCACACCAAGTTCAGCCATCGCTCGTTGCAGCGGTCGCACAACCGAGTTGTGATCGGTGACCGAAGCAATGACGTGATCGTTAAGGGAAAGGACCCCAGAGATGGCGGCATTGAGGCTGTCGGTCGCGTTCAGGGTAAACGCGAACCGCTCCGGCGTACCCAAATCGAACAGATCAGCCAGCCGCTCACGCGTCCGTTCGATGACTTTCGCAGTGCGTACTGCAGATCGATGCCCACCGCGACCAGCCGATCCACCTCCACTGGCGATTTCATCAAAAACCGCTTGGGCAACCGCTGCTGGCTTAGGAAAAGTCGTGGCAGCATTATCGAGATAGATGCGATTGGAAGAGGGCATTCCAGCTTCATCCACCAATCGAGTACATAGGCCGCTGAGGCTGGACAAACCGGGCGGTGTTAATCTCGTGCCCTTCCCACTTGTCGGCAATACTGGCCGTAACGGCTGAAATAATGGCTTCTGGTGGTGCACCGCCACGCAATAGCCGTCTCAGGTCAGTTTCATCCTGGCTGAACAGGCAATTTCGAAACTTGCCGTCGGCCGTGATCCGCATGCGATTACAGCTCTCGCAGAATGGCTCACTCACCGACGCGACGAACCCAACGATTCCACGACCATCTGCGAATCGATAATCCGTCGCTGGACTGCGAGACTCTTGCTGGCCACCTGTTGCAATGGGTACCAGCGGCATAATCTCGCGCGACATGACTTCGCGAATCTCGTGAGCGAAGAGGACTTTCTCCCGTTCCCAACTGTTCGTCGCATCGAGCGGCATATACTCGATAAACCGCAGTTCGACTCCTGCTTCGCGGGCAAAGTGACCAAATGGAACAATCTGGTCCTCAGTGAACCCTCTGACCGACACCGCGTTGATTTTAATCGGATCGAACCCGGCTTCACGAGCCGCTTCAATTCCTTCGAGAACCTTTTCATAACCATCGCGGCGAGTGATCTCTTTGAACTTAACTGCATCTAGAGCATCAAGACTGATGTTGATGCGGCGCAGGCCCGCCCGATAGAGATCTTGTGCCTGCTGTGCCAGCAAGATTCCATTGGTCGTCAGCCCGATATCGCTGATTCCGGGGATCGCGCTCAATTGAGCAACCAAGTCGGGGAGCTGGCTGCGGACGAGCGGCTCTCCCCCCGTCAGACGAAGTTTGTCGACTCCAAGTGGCACCAGAATTCGGACCAGCTTCACGATCTCTTCGAACGTGAGGATTTCAGACTTGGGCATGAACTGGACGTCGGTCGCGGGCATGCAATAAACGCAGCGAATATTGCAGCGATCGGTGACGCTGATTCGCAAGTTATTGTGACGCCGTCCGAAGCGATCTACCAAAGCCATAACAATAGTCCAGCGATTCTTCGAACGCTTGATGAGGAATCAAGTGGAAGGAAGCCCTCTGGTTGGGCTAAACAGCAAAAGAATGATTCGGCCTGCAGCCTGACAAATCAAAGCGTATCAGCGACCACTGTTCCGATTGTAAAGGCGTTCGCAGGGGTTACCAGCGTTGCCGGAGAAAATCGGCGAACAAGCCAGAAAGGAATCAGATTTTCGCGATTGCATTGGAAAGACTCAGCCAAATCAGCAGTAACTTTCCTCCCTGAAAGAATTGGAGGAGGAGAACCGTAAACGCTGTTTCAAAAGCCCGGTTGGTGGCAGGCTTTGCTCGGCAAAACACGGTCCCGACTATTCCGCCAGAGGGTTTTGAAACCACTTCGAGGAACTCACTGGCTGGATAAGGGGCAAAACTAGCTGACCAAGAACCTATCCGAATTCACGGTTGTGCCTGTTCGAGACCATTTTGATTCCAGACCAGAGCAGGACGCATCCGCGGGTATTCGGATCAGCTCTAGATGAAACCAGCCGCGAGGCTTGCCCAGTTGCACATAATTCTGGTGGTAATTGTAAGGATAATCGATCGCCGACGATTCTGCCCGAAAGCCTCAGCCGGTTTTCTGCATAACACTTCTCCCATCACAACTGAAATAACAAACCCCAAATGCCCGTTGCGTGGAACCAGTCTTTTGTGGACAAACTTGAACCCAGACTTGCAGAGCGCATTCGATGGTATAGCGTAAAGGTCGCGCCCGCTGGCGATGGTCACTTTGTGCTCTGCTGGTTGCACCACGCTTTGCGAGCACATGAAAACCCAACCCTCGACGCAGCGATTCTGGCCTCTCAGGAATTGGAACTGCCGCTGTTAGTCTATCATGGCCTGTCGGAACGATATCGCTATGCCTCTGCGAGACACCACCACTTCATTCTCGAAGGAGCGAGAGATCTCCAGGCCGAGTGTAAAGCACGCGGAACTCCAGCCGCGTTCCACCTCGTTCGCCCCGGCCATCGCGAACCGGCCCTCAAGCAATTGGCCGAGCAGGCAGCCCTTATCGTAACAGATGATCTTCCGCTCGAACCAATCAAAGGCTGGTTAGAACAGCTCGCAAGCCACGTTACTGCGCCAATCATGTTGGTCGACACGGCTTGTGTTGTTCCGTCGCGGCTCGTCGGAAAAGCCTTCACACGAGCATTCGAGTTCCGACAAGCAACCCAAAGCCAGTTTGCTGAACGAATCTCTCACTCATGGGTTAATGCGGTCTATTCAGGGCCACCATCGATTGACATCAAATTGCCGTTCGAACCAATCGACTACGTGAACGCCGATTTGGCATCGCTGGTGGCCAGTTGCGATATCGACCAGTCGGTCCCCAAGGTAACCGATACTGTTGGTGGATCAGTTGCCGGATACGGGCGCTGGGAGTTGTTCAAGCAATCTCGACTCGCACGATATGCGAAGGATCGCAACAATCCTCTCATTCCAGCCAATAGCCGCATGTCAGCTTACCTGCACTACGGAATGGTTTCACCACTTCGAATTGCCAGAGAAGCCCACAGTGCCGGGACGGAAGGTGGAGACAAGTACCTCGATGAGTTACTCATCTGGCGCGAATTGGCTTACGCATTTTGTCACTATCGCCGCGATGTCGACTCAGCAAACGCCCTACCCGACTGGGCAGTTAAGACGCTCAATCGATTTGCCGATGATCGGCGAGCATGGCTGGCAACGTGGGAAAGTCTCGCCCATGGCCAATCACCCGATGACCTATGGAACGCTTGCCAACTGTCGCTACTGCGACAGGGCGAACTGCACAACAATGTACGAATGACATGGGGCAAAGCGTTAATTGGCTGGACTGCAAGCGTCAACGATTGTCTAGGTCAACTCATCGATCTCAACCATCGCTACGCCCTCGACGGTCGCGATCCCGCTTCATACGGGGGACTATTGTGGTGTCTTGGTCAGTTCGATCGACCTTTCACCCCGGAGACGCCAGTTTTAGGGACAGTCAGACCCCGTCCGACAAGCGAGCATGCTGCCCGGCTTGATGTTGCAAAGTACACGCGGCAAGTCTCGAAGTCGCCGCTGGCCGATTCAGGGCTAATCGCAATCGTGGGTGCAGGCCTCGCGGGGTTGTTCTGCAGCCGATTGCTGGCTTCTCAGGGTGCCAACGTGCAGCTGTTCGACAAGGGTCGCGGAGTAGGAGGTCGCATGGCAACGCGTCGGCCACAATCAACGACCAGCACCGATGCAGCTCCTTCCTTCGACCACGGTGCAATTGCGTTCGTAAGCAATCACCCGAACTTGGCCCCGTATCGGAAGTCGTGGCTGAGTGAAGGGGTCATCCAAAGCTGGCAGCCAAAAGTCGCCTTCCTCGATGCTCACGGGAATCTTAAAACAACGCTCGCGCCCGAAAGTTATGTTGGCTCACCCACCAACAATCAGTTGGCGAAACACCTCGCTCAGGGACAAGCGGTATCGAGCGGAGGCAAAGTCGACAGGCTCGTCAAATCGACCGATGGCTGGACCCTGTTCGTGGCTGGTGTTCCCTGGCCAGTACGGTTCTCTCACTTAGTGTTAGCCGTTCCACCTGCCAATGTCGCCGAGTTGTTGGATACCGCCGACCACAGTCTTCAAGGCTGCATGTCAGTCCGTTTGCCAGCCTTACCCGAGATGCAACCCTGCTGGACCGCCATAGTTACCCTCAGCTTGGTTCACCCCCTCACCTGGGACATTCTGGAATTAGAACGGACTGAGAACTGGGCCATCTCGACGATCGTGGCCGAGCATCACAAACCGGGACGCATGCCACACCCCGCCCGACTGATAGTCCAGTGCCAGCAAGACTGGTCAGCTCTTCATATTGAGGACGCCCCGAACGATATAGCAAACCGAATCGGCAGCGAACTTTCTCAGCATCTTGGCGAATCACTGAAATCAATCGACGAGATTCAGGTTCACCGCTGGCGATATGCCGCACCACCCCGATCGACCGAATTCACTCGAAAGATCCTCCGCACCGACATTCCCTTTGCTGCTGGAATGAACTGGCTGGTCGACCCATCGCGCCGCTCGTGGTTCGATCCTGTGGCAAAGCTGGGCCTGTGCGGCGACTGGCTGGGAGGGGCAGGGGTCGAAGCGGCGTTACTCAGCGGCATGAACCTGGCAGGCCAAGTGATGGCGGCCGCAGTCAACAGCGATGCAACTTGAAGGCGAGTCAGTTCGGCGAGATCTGCTTCCAGCGATGTTGCAAGTTTCTGCCTGCACAGCCGGAGCTTGGGTCTGCTGAGCATTGCGAAGCTACTGCTGCCAGCGCTCGACTGTTGTCTGAAACAACGAAATCAACGGAAGTACCACCAAAGCCAGCAGGCACAAAGCGACTATCAAAACCCCCAACATCACTGGTCCGCTCAGGCGTTTCCAGTATCCGGGGGCGAAAAATCCGTCCTCTCGGCGACCACCTGCAGACTCGCCACCCTCATCGTCGGAGACCATGGGAGGCTTTTCCAAGTTGTAATTGACCCTCAGCCGTGCAGTGCTTTGTGAAGACAGGCTTCCTTGGTTCAGGCGGCGCGCCATGATTGCAACTCCTTTATCAGATTTATCTTACAACCGCCAAGCCAGAGATTTGCCTGTGTTTCTGCCGGTTGGGATGCCCGCTTCTCCTGTCCTGACAATACTGGGAAACAGTGAATTTGTCGTGAGGATTTGACGGCTATCCGCAATTCTTAACACATCGCGAATAGCGAATATGTCCAGCTCCAACAGTCCCGTTCCCCTTGGAAAAGCCTAGAGGGCCATCTGTATTTCTAGGTTAGACCGCATCTGTCGAATCGAGGCGACCGCGGGTACCATTAAAAATTGGTTGTGACGGAGCACCTCCCGCCTTTCAGTCGTCGAATAATTCCCACCGACTTCGCCGGCAATACTTTCAGTCTTCCGGCCAATTCGTTGCTGATTGAAACTTGCCCCTTAACGGTCAAGCTGGCCAACGGAATTCTCTTCCCGAAGTTGTCCCAATTTGATGAGTGGTTGCCGCCATGCAGCAGAAGGTACTGAAACCGGTTTTGAGCTTTTGGTTGGTAACGCTGGTATTTGGACCAGTCGGAGGTGTTCTCAATCAGTCCGAGGTCTATGCAACTGCTCCTTCCAGCGAATTGGGTTCAGCCACCGGCTCTGAAGCGACCAGTCCGCTGACCTTCGAGCGTCATATTCGCCCGATCCTTAAAGCTCATTGTCTTCACTGCCACGGTGAAGATGGAGAGAAGGAAGGGGGGATGGATTTTCGCCAAGTGCGGCTTATGAAGGAATCGGGAGCCATCGATTCGAGCTCGCCGGGCGAATCACTGTTGCTCACCGAAATCCGATCGGGCCGGATGCCCAAAAATGCCAAAGCTCTACCACCCCACGACATTGAGTTGATTGAAGCGTGGCTGAATCAAGGGTCGCCAACTGCACGCCCTGAACCCGAAGTGGTTCCCGACTTCTTCATCACCGAAGAAGAACGCGATCACTGGGCCTTTCAACCTATTTCCAAGCCATCGGTCCCCAGTAACGGGGAAGCCAACCCGATTGATGCCTTTATTGCCGAAGAGCTTCACAAGCAAAACCTGACATTCGCTCAATCAGCCTCCCGCCGCACCCTCATACGCCGTGCATCACTCGACCTGATTGGACTCCCTCCGTCACCGGTTGAAGTGGAACATTTCGTCAATGATTCGTCAGCAACCGCCTGGGAGAATGCGATCGAACGGCTGCTGGCCTCCCCCCATTATGGCGAACGTTGGGGACGTCACTGGCTCGATGTGGCCGGTTACGCAGATTCGTTTGGAGGACTGCTCGATAGGCCCAGAGACCATATGTGGCACTATCGCGACTACGTCGTCCGCTCCATCAACGCCGACAAAACCTGGGATGTGTTTATCCAGGAACAATTGGCAGGTGACGAGCTCGCTAAACTCAACCACGCCAACGCCAATGAGGTCTTGCAGGACCAATCACAGTGGGACCGGCTAATTGGCACCGGATTCCTGCGATTGGCCGCTGACCCCACTGACCATGAACCTCCCGATCCAATCGTGGCCGAAGAAACGGTTATTGCCGATAATTTGAAGATCATCGGCTCATCGCTGCTCGGGTTGACAGTTGGTTGTGCCCAGTGCCACGACCATCGCTTCGATCCAATCTCGCACGTTGACTACCATCGGCTACGTGCGGTGATCGAGCCGGTTTTCGATCGTACCGCCTGGCGGGGACCTCGCAATCGCCAGTACGAAGCTTACACGCCAGAAGAACATGCCGAGCGAGTCCGGATCGAAGCCGAAGCTGCTGCAGTCGACCAGAAACGAATTGCCCTGATTGATCGCGAGTACGCGAAGTACTTGGAAGATCGAATGAAGGATGTTCCCGAAGAGATCAAGCCATCAGTACGGACGGCCTGGAACACGCCCGTCGGCAAACGGACTGAAGCCGACAAAGAGCTGCTGGTGAAGTATGACTGCAATTTCGAGAAAGCAGATCACCTTCGTTTCCTGCTCGACAGGGGAAAGGAAGAGGCCGAGCGAGTCGCCTTTCAAGAGGAAGCGAAAGAACTGCGTGAAACGATGCCTTCTCGCGTAATCATGGCCTCGACTGAAGTTCCAGGCCGAATTCCAGAGACTCGGCGTTTCCACCGCGGGGATTATCGCCAACCCAAGGAAGCCATTGAACCGGGGGACTTGGCGATCTTTGGCAAAAGCAACCCAATTGAGACGAATCAGACCGAAGGGACCACTTCGTCGGGACGACGGCTAGCGTATGCTCAATGGCTGACGTCAGGCCAACACCCGATCGTGCCGCGAGTGTTGGTCAATCGATTTTGGTTTCACCACTTCGGTCAAGGCCTTAATCCAGTTGTGGCCGACTTCGGCATGCGGACCCCACGGCCCAAGTACGGAGACCTACTCGATTGGTTAGCGGCAACATTTGTGGAACGCGGCTGGAGTCTTAAAGACTTTCACCGAATGGTGATGACCTCAAAAACCTATCAGCAGTCATCCACCAACTCAGCAGCCGAAAAAATCGACGCCAACAACACCCTCTATGCTCGCTTTTCTCTGAAGCGGCTCGAAGCCGAGGCGGTGCGAGATTCCCTTCTGGCAGTTTGCGGAAACCTGAAAGAGGATCTTGGCGGTAAGCCATTGTTAGTTGCCCGCCGACCCGAAGGGGGAGTTGTAATCGGCAAGGAACTCTCTAACCAAAATAATGGAGTCGTGCATACCGTGGTCAGCTTAGGTGATGCAGCCCACAGGCGAAGTATCTACGTCCAAGCCATCCGCAATCGTCCGCTGACCGTATTGCAGACATTCGATTTGCCAATGATGGCACCCAACTGCAATCAACGGGCGGTTACAACGGTTGCCCCGCAGTCGTTGATGATGCTTAACGATACCTTTGTGCTGGATCAAAGCGACGTCTTCGCCAAGTCGCTGCTGCAGGAGCATCCCGAAAGTCGAGAGCAGCAAATCGCCAGTCTCTGGCTGAGATCGTACGGAGAACCCGTTTCTGAAGCTGAAGCATCTGCAGCCAAAGCATTCGTCGAAGCTGAAGAAGCTCGGCAGCGTACCCGGGACGTTGATGCCAATGTCGCTACCGAACGGGCACTGGCTGCCCTATGCCAGGTTGTGTTTGCTTCCAATCGATTTCTCTACGCACCATGAGTTGCTACTGACCGTGAACCATCTGCCGTTATTTTGGTTATTCGATCCTGTCAGGACTAGCGCAAGAGGCCATTTCAAAACCCAGTTGGCCACAGGTTTCTCTCGGCAGTTTATGTTGGCGTCTTGTCCGCCAGAGGGTTTTGAAACAACAACTAGGAACAGACGATGCTACGACGTCACTTCATGGGCAGCCTATCAGCATCCTCAATGGCTCTCCCCTGGCTGTTGAATCAGCAGGGCCTACTTGGTGCCGACGCTGAACCGACATTCAAGCCCGACCTGGATGTTGTTTATGATTTGCAACCGAAGCCGCCACAGTATCAGGCCAAAGCCAAGGCCATGATCGATTTGTTCCAGTTTGGCGGTCCCAGCCAAATGGACTTGTTCGATCCCAAGCCGCTGCTTAACGAAAAGGATGGCACCAAGTATCCGGGTAGCCTCGATGCAGACAACAAAGCCGGCGCCTCGGGGACCGTGTTTGGAACCCCGTGGAAGTTTGCCAAGCACGGCCAGTGCGGAATGGACTTATCCGAACTTCTTCCCAACATGGCCGAAATCGTTGACGACGTCTGCCATATTCGCGGGATGAAGTTTGGAACGAATGCCCACGATCGGGGTGCATTTCTAGCCTTCACTGGTGGCCCAACCCCAGGTCGCCCCACGCTGGGAAGCTGGCTGGTCTACGGGTTAGGAACAGAAAACGACAGCCTCCCTTGCTTCGTCGCCCTGACAGCCACCGACGGCCTGCCACTTTACAACGAAGCCAACTGGTCTGCTGGCTGGCTTCCGGGAGTTTATCAAGGGACGCAGGTCCGCAATAAAGAACCCCGTATTCTTAACCTCGATCCTCCCTCGCACCTGGCAGGGGCAGGCCAGTCGGCCCAACTCGATTTGCTTCGCCAACTCAATCAGCAACACTTTTCCCAGAACCCAGCCGAGCGCGATTTGGAAGCCCGGATCGCAAGCTACGAATTGGCAGCCCGGATGCAGTTAACCGCCAAGGAAGCGTTCGACATTTCCCAAGAGCCGTTGCATATCCAGGAGATGTACGGCTGCAACGATCCAATGACCCAGGACTATGGCCAGCGCTGCTTGATCGCCCGCCGTCTCGTTGAACGGGGAGTCCGATTTGTCTCGGTCCTGCATTCTGGAAACGGGGATGTCGATTGGGATAGCCACGGAAGCATCGCCAAAGGGCTTCCCACCGCTTGCGGCCGCGTCGACAAGCCAACTGCGGCCCTGATTAAAGATCTGAAGCAAAGAGGACTGTTCGATTCCACATTAGTCCGGTGGGGTGGCGAAATGGGTCGCTTGCCCACCGCCGAAGCAACCGGCGATCGGCCAAGCTGGGGGCGCGATCACAACGGCAAAGCCGGCTACATGTTCCTGGCTGGAGCAGGGATGAAGCAAGGTTTGATTCATGGAGCGACCGACGAGTGGGGTCACGAAGCGATCGACGGTATCGTCACCGCCACGGATTTTCATGCGACCGTCATGCACCTCTTCGGAATCGACCACACTAAGCTGACATATAAGCACAACGGCATGGTCACCAGCCTGGTCAGCGGCGCTCCCGCTCGCGTGCTGACCGAGCTTTTGGCGTAGGACAGCTTTTCCAGAACGATTGAAGATCGCATCGCTGACAGACACCGAAGCGCGATCGGCCGCGTCATTTGTTTCAAGACCGCAAGACGTATCAATCCATATGCCGAGACGCAATTCCGCATTCGAAACATGTTGCTGAAGGTTTAAGGGGGGAACTCGGAAAGAGTCTCTGCGGAGGTCACCAACAGACTGGGCACGTTACAAACCGGCACCAGCCTCCGAACCAAGTTTGCTGCCGCGCTGTCAGTCTCCTGTTGAGTGCTCGTTGCCAATCCGGGAGGGTCAGGTTACTGTGGGCGACCCTTTTCGTTCCGGGCGCAGGTTGTTAACCCCCAAACGAGAATCTATTTGAGACAAATTTCGGCGAAATCTGCCAAATTCGGCGGCTTGGCCAATTCAAAAGCAAGAAACTGGTCCTCCTCGCCGACAGTAGCAAACGCCGGTTAGTTGACCCACCTGTGCGGGTTCCCTAAACTCCGGGTGTTCCGGGATGTAGCTCAGCCTGGCTAGAGCGCCTGCTTTGGGAGCAGGAAGTCGCAGGTTCAAATCCTGTCATCCCGATTTTTGATGTTTAAAGCCCTTTGGCCAACAGTCCAGAGGGCTTTTTTCGTTTTGAGAACTCAGCCAAGGGATTTTGGGGTCGAGACTAAGTGCTATCGCCTGATGCTTAATCCCTAGATGAAAATCGCCGCAACAATTCTCACTGTGCTTGCCCATCACGAATGTCGTGGTTCCGGTCGCTTCACAATTTTTTTGTACAGGCTAAGCGGAATTTTATCCGAGCCTCTCGGCGATACTCGACCAAAACATTTTACCTTCCCGCTGGCTGAAAAGTTCGTACGTCGTAAAGCCGTTACGTAGTTATCTGTCACCGCGGAAAACTTCATGCGCTGTTCTGCCCTTACGACGCTGCAGCGCGTCGGCGTAGCGTTGTCCCTACCAGACACTCCATCACAGGAACCTTTGCGTGGCCGTTTACTCGACCTTCTTCGTTGCAATGCCTGAGGAGTTACTTTCTGGTTTTCCGGGATGGAAATTGCCGCTCCAGAATCCAGTCAAGCGAGATCTAACCGACTTCTTTGGCCAAAAGTTGACGATTGAAACATGCGAGCCTGAATGGGAAGACGTTTTGAGGGATGAGGAGCCGGAGCAAGGTGTGGTAGCCGTCGAGGGAGATTATTTGGCGTACCTTGAAGCAAGACTTCCAGTATTCGTTCGCGAAGCACTCCATTGGTGCTGCAAGAGTCTGACAGACGTAGAGATCAATCCTCTTGGAGAGTTAATCGATGGCAAACCTGCACTTGAGGAAGGGCTTTTCGCTCACCCATCGCGCAACGCCCACATTATGGTGATGCGTCCATTGATTGTTCATGAACTCTTAAAGGCTCCGCTTCAACTGGCACCAAAGTGGGCCGAGCTGATGTCGTCTCCGGGGTACACGCAGTCGGCAGACAAATCCGACCGCGTGCAGAAGGGTTGGTCAGTAGAGGACGCCCTGAGCATTCTTGATCCGTTAGGTGAGCTAGCCAGAAAGTCGCAACCGGGACAACGTCTTTATCTGCTCCTTGAATGGTAATCGAATTAGATCCAGAAATTGCGACCAATAAGACGCGACTTTGATTGCTTACAGCTTTACCTCTGTTTAACTTTACTTCGCTTCGAACAATTCCAACAATCTAGGCATATACAAAATCAGCGAAGGAGTGGCGGCGGTCTGTTTCGTGGCTCCGATCCCTTGCCAGAAATTGTTCCCACCGCCACTTGTCATGCCAATTTTTTTCAACAATCTTGTCGCACTGCTGTACGACAAGATTGTTCTACTTTATCGGCGATCCCGCCAATCACCGCTTCGTTTATCGACTGCCCGTAACAACGGCTACCTGCCCGCTTCGTTCAGCCACGGTCAAGTCGAAGCGATCGAGGTTCATCACTTTGGTCCAGGCCAGGATAAAGTCCCGGACGAATTTGTCCTCGACACCCTTGCTGGCGTAAACTTCAGCGATTGCTCTAAGTTGCGAGTTTGAGCCAATAGCCAGGTCGACGCGGGAGGCGGTCCACTTCACTTTGTCGGTCTTACGGTCTCGACCCTCAAAGAAGTGCTTGCATTTTGGCGACTGTTGCCAGCTTGTCTCCATATCGAGAAGATTGATGAAGAAGTCGTTCGTCAGTGTTTCGCGACGATTTGTCAGGACTCCTAGATCAGCCATTGGACCACTTCCAGCATTGGCCCCCAGAACTCGCAGGCCGCCAATCAAGACCGTCATTTCTGGTGCAGTCAATGTAAGGAGCTGGGCGCGATCAACCAGCAATTCTTCAGTTGGGCGATCAATTTCCCGAGCGGCGTAGTTTCGGAATCCATCCGATTTGGGTTCCAGCACGGCGAAGGAATTGGCATCAGTCATCTCCTGCGTTGCGTCGGTTCTTCCCGGTTCGAAGGGAACTTCAACCGCGTATCCAGCTTGCTTAGCAGCTTGCTCAACGGCAGCACTCCCCCCCAGCACAATCAGGTCGGCCAGCGAAATCTTCTTGCCGCCGGTCTGAGAACGATTGAACTTTTGTTGAACCGTTTCCAATGTTGACAGCACCTTGGCAAGTTGGGCGGGTTGATTGACTTCCCAGTCCTTCTGAGGGGCAAGACGAATGCGGGCACCGTTGGCTCCCCCCCGTTTGTCGCTACCACGAAACGTTGATGCTGATGCCCACGCGGTTGAAACGAGTTCGGAAATCGACAGGCCAGAAGCCAGAACTTGTTTCTTGAGCGAGG
>JAIXVG010000180.1 GCA_027483145.1 Planctomyces sp. | reverse complement strand
TCCCAATCGGGAAGATTTTGCTTAGCTGAGGCTAAGCCGCTACTCATGTTCTCTTGGGTCGCCATCGCCAGATTTCGAAGGGCCTCCTGCTCGTTCCCTGCCTGACGGAAGACCGCTAGCGCCTCGTCTTTCCGACCTTGCTGCCCATAGAGCATCCCCAAGTTAAGAAGGGCCATGCGATATTCTGGATCGACCGCAAGTGACTTATTCAAGAACTCTTCGCTTTGGCGCTGGTCGCCCCGCAGAAAGTACGAATACCCCAAGTCACTTAGCAGTGCAGCATCGCGCGACTTGGTTTTCAGGGCGGCCTGATAATGCTTCTCGGCCGTTTCAAAGTCTTGTCGGCGATCTGCCAGGACGGCCAGACGATGATGGGCTTCTGCGTGACTTCCACTTTGGGCCAGCACTCGCTGATAGCTGTCGGTCGCTTTGTCGAACTCACCCTGACGCTCGAACTCGGCTGCTTCAGAAAGTAGGGCCGCGATTGCGGCAGTGTCGGGAGCGGGTTCTTTGCCGAAGGGCTTTACCAGGTTTAGGGGCGAGTTCTTTTTCTCTTTTGGTGCGGTAGCTTTACTCGACTTTGCTTCAGCCAGTTTTTCAGCAGCTTTTTCCGCCTGCTGTTTCGCTTTTTTGTTGGAGAACGACAGGGCCTGAGAGGCTCCAGGCGAAGCGCAGCCACTGGTGATGACCAGCAGCAGAAACAGAATCAGCCGACGGCCGACGTGCTGTGACGTGAGGGATTGGAGCAGCCGGTCGGACTGCTGTGCTGGAAACGGTGCAAACTTAGAGGTCATTCCAACCATCCCTGGCCTGATAAACATGCGATGCGGCGACCTCGTCACAACGCCAACTTCACTTCGAAAGGGCCAACCATCCTGGCGGCGCTGACAACGAGTGGTAATCCGAACCCCGAGCCACTAAACGACTTCTGCGGCATGACGGACGATTCGGTTCCATTCGCTCTGATTTCCGTGAGAAAAGTAAAGTTTTCAACGAAAACTGTCGAGATGAGGTCGAATGGGTGTCGAAGATAGGTCGTAACACATTGCAGTGAATAGGGTTGTGACGTTTTGGAAGATGCCAGGACCTAACCGTCTGCTGAAGTCACTCTCGCTGAAGGACGAGAGCTGGCTAACATAGGATGATTGGTTATTGAAAAGCCGGGGCCATCCCGATCGCCGCCAAGTTATCCCACCATCCCGCTGAAAGTGAGTGTTATGGACCGTTTGTATCCCATCGTATTTGCCCTGATGACCGGCCTGTTTTGGGGAGCCTACGGTCCGGTACTAGCCAATGCCCGGTTCGCCGACCCCACCAAAAACCCATTCAAACCCTATGTGATGATTGGTTTGGCCTACCTGGTCTGGGGGATCGTGGGGGGGCTGGTTGGGATGCAGCAGACTGGGGCGAAATTCTCGTTCACCAGTACTCAGGCCTTCTGGGGGTTTGCCGCAGGAACATTGGGTGCCTGGGGAGCCATGACCTTAACATTGGCGATGTTTACCGGCGGCGGAGCCATGCCGCAGATTGTGATGCCAATCGTCTTTGGGACTGCGGTGACGGTTAGTGCCATCGTCGGCACGTTGACCGTGAAGTCGGATGTCAGCCCCATGCTGTATGTAGGGATTATCGGCATGGCCATTTGCATCGTGATTGTGGCAGCAAACACGCCTCACGCTCATCCACCCAAGCCAAAGGCTGACGCGGCCGCAGCGATCCCTGCCACAGCGCCATCGCACACGTAGTTGCCCTGCGACTCACAAGGATTAATCCTATGGCAGCCGGGACGCTACTCAACCTGGTTAGTCGCTGGCTCGAACTGGTGATATGGACCTGCTTTGCCTGCGTCATCGCGGGTTGCTATGGCAGTCTGCACAACCAGGTGACCTATTCGCTCTCACCCGATTACTTTCATGCCTTCAAGTTCCTCCAGTTCGAGATTCCGCTCGAATTGCAGAACCGGGTTGGAGCTTCAATTGTCGGCTGGAACGCCACATGGTGGCTGGGGCTGATCATCGGCCCGCCCCTGATTATCAGCCTCAAGCGACGGAGCATTGGGATCCCCATCGCGGCCTATTGCCGCTCGTTGGCGATCGTATTGTGCGTCGCTGCCGGCTGCGGGCTATTGGCCTATGGAATTGGCAAGCAAATCGTGACGGGAAATCCGGTCGAATGGTGGACACCGGCCAATGTCATCGACCCGATTGCGT
This sequence comes from Planctomyces sp., assembly GCA_027483145.1. GTDB lineage: Bacteria > Planctomycetota > Planctomycetia > Planctomycetales > Planctomycetaceae > JAIXVG01. Next base: position 10,681 of record JAIXVG010000180.1, on the reverse strand, counting down.
TCAATCGGGTCGGGTTCATTCATGACGGCAGTTATCTGGGTGGCGTCGTTGGGTTCTTCGCCGGTTGGTGGTGGAGTCGAAGAGAGGGGAAGTGGATTAGAGATCGCCAATCGGCGCTAATCTCGCAGAAAAGTGCGGCCTCATGATCACGAGAGCTGCAGAACATCGCGGATTTGTGGCAGTTCTGTCAGCAGTCGATCGGGCTTGATCGCGGGATCGGTCAGCTCTTCTTTGGTGGCACGCAGGGACGTTTTGTCCCCGGCATACAGCGCGGTTTTCATCCCCAACGATTTGGCAATCGCCAAGTCATCTTTGAGTCGGGATGAAACATGCAGTACTTGAGCAGGGGCAATCTCTTTGCCCGCCATTCTGCCCAAGAACTTTTCGTAGAGGGTTTTGGATGGTTTCTTGACTCCAACGTCCCACGACTCAGCCGCGAGGGGCATTTGCAGGAGCGAGCCAACCGCACGACTGGCGCCTGCCTGTTTCCAGGCGCGCTGCAACTGGGCCCAACTGAAGGGCTGGCTATCTGCTAACAGGGTTTGCATCAGTCCGGCATCCGCGACGGCGGTCAGGGCGAGGTCTGCTCCCGGTTCGAGTACCAACCCTTGCAGGGCTGAATGGAAAAAGTAGGCCACCTTGACACTCAGGTCATCAATCGTTCCCAGTGAGTCGACATCGTACTGGTACTCTTTTTGTTCGAGCTTTCCTAACAACTTCTTCCATAACGTGGCTGAGTTAATCTCGACCACGTCACCGCGCTTGGCTGATCCACCCAGCCGTAACTCATCGAAAACCCGGTTGAATAGTGTCAACATGTATTCCCAGGGAGCACCTGGTTTTCTGGTCATGCTGTTCCACATGTTGAATTCTTTGATGGTTTTATCCAGGGCTACTTCCATGCGTATTGGTAGCGGGGCCTGAAACAATAGCTCGCCGTCGGCAATTGATAACAGTGTGCCGTAGAGGTTCCATGTCACGGCTTTAATGCCAGGCAGGGGCTTCACATACGGAGTTGCCGAAAGTGGTTGCCGCTTGGGTGGTGCCGGCCAGCGCAGCCCACGCGAGTCGAGCCAATCGGCATATTCAAGGAGAGATTTGGCCATCTTGCAGCAGAAGTTCTTCAGAGGGTGAGCACTACCGGCGGATTTGACGAACCTGCAGTGTGCCCAATTCACCGGCAGGTGGAAAGGCTTTTTTCTCGCAATCGCTCAAGTTCGATTTCCTTTGAAGTCAGGTTGTCGACTAACTTTTGTGGTGGGCCTCGGACGGTTGGCCTAGTGGCCGATTGAGACGAGGCATCTCAATTTGTTCTGGAACAGATTCGAGAATCGGCCCGCCCTACCACCTGAGAAGTTGCGACGATGTGGCGGGGGCGATACTCTTACCAACGAGCGCTGAGCTATCGGGGGACTCGATCGCAGCCCATTTTTGCCGAAGTCTCATTAAGCCGGTCGAGAGAGTCGTCGACTCTTGCGCTGATGTCCCCGCAGTCTGCTGTTTCCCAAGGAAAGCCGAGTCTCGCCGTGCCGATGTACGACCAGTTGTGCCTGATCAGCGGCCGGGCGAATCCGAAGCTGGCCAACGAGATTGCCAACTATCTGGGGATTGACCTGGGGGCGGTCGAGTTAACGAACTTCCCCGACGGCGAAATTAGTTGTCGGCTCTATCAAAATGTGCGTGGCTGCGACGTGTTTCTGGTGCAGCCAACCGGTCCCCCCGTCAACGAAAATTTGATGGAACTGCTGGTGCTGATTGATGCGTGTCGCCGCGCTAGTGCCGCCCGAATTACGGCCGTCATGCCTTACTTTGGGTACGCGCGACAAGACCGCAAAGACATGGGCCGCGTTCCGATTACTGCGAAGCTGGTCGCAAACCTGATCACACAGGCAGGAGCCGATCGTGTTTTGACGATGGATTTGCATGCAGCACAGATTCAGGGCTTTTTCGATTGCCCTGTCGATCACCTGTACGCCTCTCCGATTATTGACGAGTACTTCCGCTCGCTAAGCTATTCCAAAGAAAATCTGGTTGTTGTCTCTCCCGATGAAGGGAGCATTAAGCGCTCGCTACAGCATGTCGAGCATCTGGGCGGCAGCTTTGCGATCGTTGATAAGCGTCGATCGAACGCTATGGAAACCAGGCAGGAGAACCTGATTGGTGGTCCGATTGCAGGTAAAGTCGCCTTCATTTTTGACGACATGATCACCACCGCTGGCTCGATGTGCGGAGCGGTCCAGGTCGTTTATCAACACGGGGCCAGCGAGATCTATGTGGGAGCAACGCATGCCGTGTTGTGCGGCAACGCCACTGAGCGTTTGGCGGCCGCACCCATCAAAGAGATTGTGGTCACAAACAGCTTGCCACTCCGCAGCGAGCAAATGCTCCCCAAAATTCGCCAGGTCACAGTTGCCCCGCTGTTAGGCGAAGCCATTCGCCGTATTCACCGCAATGAATCGGTCAGTTACTTATTCGATTAGTTGGTTGAGGGTTGCGAGAAAGGGCCAGCTGCGCTGCTCTCTTCGCACGCATTCCTTCTTCGTATTTCCCCTCAACTCTAACCCCCCGACCCTAGAAGTGGTTTCAAAACCCTCTGGCTGAAAAGTCGAGACCGTGATTTGCCGAGCGAAACCTGCCACCAACCGGGTTTTGAAACATTCTCTAAACTACTTGGTTCTTTCTTTCAGTTGATCCCAAAACGCTTGGGCCGTCTCTTTGCGGATTTGCTGGGCGGGGATGTCGATGAAGCCGGTGGGAGGGATGCCCGATTTGTCCCCTTCCGCCAGTTGCTTCAAAAGCTTGATCGACTGATAGCCATACTCGTATGGGTTCTGGACGACAGTCCCATAGACTTCGCCATCAATAATGCCTTGCAAGGTTCCGTCTTCTTCGTCAAAGCCAACCACTTTGATTTGCCCGGTCTTCCCTGCTTCGCGAATGGCTTCCAGGCACTTCGGGGGGTTGTAAGCAAACAGACCCACCATGCAGCCGAGGTCGGTGTACTTCGAGATGGCATCCTGGGCACCTGACTTGGCTTTACCAAAATCGAACTCGTCGGTACGGGTGTCAAGAATCGTGTACTTGTCCCCCTTCAAGACTTCGCCAGGTGGGCTGTAGCGCTCGGGGTCGGGGCTGTTTCCGAGCAGCTCATCGATGACCCCCTGTCTGCGGAGCCGCGCGTTAAGCTGCCCTAACCGACCAACAAACAGCATGACACTTCCGCCATCGGGCATCGCCTCTTTAACCAATTGCCCACACATCCGGCCAGCTGTGTAATTGTCCATGCCAATGTAGGCGAGGCGCGGGCTTTTAGGGGCATCAGAATCATGCGTGATTAAGATCGTGCTTCGGGCAATCTCTTCCAATAGGTCAGACTGGTTGTCGGGATCGATTGGGCTGATGGCGATTCCGCTGACCCCTTGCACCAGTAGGTCTTGTACCATTCGCTTCTGGTCAGTGACCCCTTCTGGGGGCATCCGAACTTCGACCTTCACTCCCAGGTCTGCTCCCGCTTTCTTGGCCCCTTTTTCTGCCACGACCCAGAACGAGGCAACGCCGTTCGTGACATAGGCCAAGGGGCCAATCTTTGAAGTCGTAGCAGTTCCAGCCGTTGGCTTGGAAGTCGACTCAGGAGCGCAGCCTGTGACGAGAATCAGGCCGACGGATCCGAGTGCAAGACCAATGGTTAGTGTTGAACGTACAAACATGCGTGACTGGCCTTTCGGTCGGACGGGGCGAATGGAAGGTGAAAACGAGAATTAAGCTGAATAGTGAATAGGGCTAGATCGAAGCAGTTGCAATCGGCAAAGAGAACCGAACGCGAATCGGGATTTCGTCCCCAAGCATAGTACTCCGTGACATGGCCGGCGCACCAGTCAATCGATTGTTCGAAAGGAGAGAGTGACGGGGAACCACGAATTTCACGAATCGAACAAATTGAAGAACAAGAAGGCAAAGCGCTCGGCTTCCTCTTCATTCGTTCAATTCGTGCGATTCGTGGTCACTCTATTCGAATTGAGTGCAAGTGAATCTCTGCGGTATCGCTAGCACCAACTGCAACAGCGACAAGCATTCACTTCAGCAGGGCTTCCATTCACCGCTGAAGACTTCTGCTGCCGGGCCGGTCATCAGGACGTCGCCGCTTTCGGCCCATTCCAGCTCGAGGTCGCCGCCGGGGAGATGGCCCAGGACCTTGCGATCGGTCAGGCCTGCCAGCACTCCGGCGACTGCGGCTGCACAGGCGCCAGTTCCGCAGGCTTGCGTCTCGCCACTCCCCCGTTCCCAGACCCGCATGATGAATTCCTGCCGCGAGACGATCTGAATGAACTCTGCGTTGACTCTGCGGGGGAAGGCTGCGTGAGTTTCAATTTCCGGGCCAACACGCAAAACCCAGTCATCAGTAATCTGATCGACAAATGTAATGCAGTGCGGGTTACCCATCGAAACGCACGTCACGGCAAACGACTTGCCTGCAGCGGTTAGCGGAACCAGAACTGGCGGATTACCCGAAAGGGTGGTGGGAATGCGCGATGCTTCCAGAATCGGAGCACCCATATTGACCCGAACCTTCTCGATTTTTCCGCTGGGCCCTTCAAGCATCCGCAAGGCCAGAACTCCGCGGCCGGTTTCGATTTGAAGTTCCGATTTCCGGGCGATTCCGTGATCGTAAACGTACTTCGCCACACAGCGAACACCGTTACCGCACATCTCCGACTCGCTGCCGTCGGCGTTGAACATTCGCATGCGGGCATCGGCAATTTCGGAAGGACAGATCAGAATCAGGCCATCTGCACCAATCCCTTTGTGGCGGTCGCTGACCTGTTTAGCCACTTCCGGAATCGGATTTGGGATTGGCTGAGTGAAGCAGTCGACGTAAACATAGTCGTTGCCCGCTCCGTGCATTTTGGTAAACCGCATGACTCTGCCCGTGTGCTATGAGATGGTCTTGAAGCCTGACGATCGATTCCGCTGATGCAGCGAACCAAATCAGCTAAGATTAAGTCCTCAGTTGGCTTTACGTTCTTACCAGAGAAACACGAGTTCGCCAGAGAAACAGCAGTCTTCTGACAGTGAAACTAGTGTCGCGACTGTTGCAACCGATACTTAGCCCGAACACGTCTGCTACAAACTTTGGCAAGACAAAATGCCCAGAGAGCCATTCGGCTGACTCTGTTTTTTTGGTCTTCTTCGTCGTTTTGCTACGTCCAAGTAATCTTATCCGCGTTCGTCAAATTTTTCCTGAGGCTGCCCAAGATGTTTGCTCAATGCTTGAGAACCGGCGCCTTTCTGTTGATTGCAACAAGTTTAGTGACTGCTTTACCCGCCGCCGACCCTCCTGCTTTTCGGACCGAACGGGACCGGATGGTCACCGAATTTATTGAGCGTGAGGGGGTCAAAGACAAACGGGTTCTGGGGGCTATGCGCAAAGTTTTGCGGCACGAATTCGTTCCGCAAAACCTCAAACCTTACGCATATCTCGATCAGGCCCTGCCAATTGGTCACAAACAGACGATTTCGCCCCCGTTTGTGGTTGCTTATATGACGGAGGTGATCAGCCCGCAGCAGAACGAGAAAATCCTTGAGATTGGTACCGGCAGCGGATACCAGGCAGCGGTTTTGGCCAACCTGTGCGCCGAAGTTTACTCAATCGAAATTGTTGAACCGTTGGGAAAGCAGGCAGCAGAACGACTGAAGCGGCTCGGTTACACCAATGTGACCACCAAAGTCGGAGATGGGTATGCTGGCTGGGTCGAGCATGCCCCGTTTGACAAGATTATCGTCACCTGTTCGCCAGAGGACATTCCGCAACCGCTGATCACGCAACTCAAGGAAGGTGGACGCATGATCATTCCCTTAGGAGAGCGTTACCAGCAGGTGTTTCATCTCCTCGAAAAGCAGGATGGAAAGCTCGTTGCCACCAAGCTGATTCCCACGTTGTTTGTTCCCATGACGGGTCAATCAGAAACGCTGCGCGACGTGTTGCCAGATGGCCGTAACCCCGAATTGGCCAATCCCGATTTCGAGTTAGATGCCGACGAAGATGGAGCAGCCGATTCGTGGCACTACCAGCGGCAAGCACGGCTCGTTACGGGCGCAGCCCCAAGCGGCTCGGCTTGGCTACAGTTTGCCAATCAGGAACCAGGCCGAATGTCGCAGGCGCTGCAAGGGATGGCCATTGACGGGAGTGCCATTGGCACGGTGGTCATCACACTGACGTATCAGGTTGAGAACGCCCGTCCCGGTCCTGACGCCGATGAAAAGCCAGGAGCGGTGATCCACTTTTATGATGGCAACCGCAAAACTATCGGCGAGGCCATCATTGGCCCCTGGACCGGCACAACCGACTGGGTCGACGCCGCCAAAACAATTGTTGTCCCACCGAAGACCCAGGAAGCCATTTTTCGAATCGGGCTTAACGGGGCCACCGGCAAGCTGAACGTCGACGATATACGGTTTGTGACCCGTCCGCGATAACCAATCGTCCATGAAAAGTGGAATCGCCTCTGGTTAACTTGGCTTCACGCTGTTCTGCTGTTTCGTTCGGCCAGAATTTGCGTGCACCGGATCTGCATGCATCGGGTCTGGGCCATTACGGTTAGACTTGCACAACTTGAATGTTTTGTGGCAAGGCTGTGACGCGAGTCAACATGTTACCGGCCGCTCGAATGGTGAACGGGGTTGTGTCCGATCGTGGGGTGATTTGCACATCCCGCTTATTGCGGAGTTCTACTGTGGTGATTCCCGCATCGTCTTGAATGCTGTCTTCCCCTTCAGGGCTCGCATAGCGGGGGTCAACTGGCAGAACGGGCTGGCCGGGGACTGGTGCTGGTGGTGGAGGGAGTGGAACTTCCTTCAGAATGAACCGATCGTTGCCGAACCCGCCGTACATAAAGTCGTTGCCCGATCCCCCATCCAGGATATCATCCCCTTCGCGGCCATCGAGCTGATCGTTTCCTTCGAAGCCCAGCAGGGTATCGTTCCCGCCGAAGCCAACCAGCACATCATTGCCAGCAGACCCTTCCAATCGGTTGTCGAGGCCGTTACCAAAGAGGAAGTTCTGTGGAGCAACGTCGAATCTGATACCGCGTCCCGAGCCAATGACGTTCTCGATCATCTCTCCGGATGAAAGCTGCAGGATATTGATCGTTCCCAAAATGGCCTGAGGTGCGGTGCTGCTTAAATCGAACCGGAGGTTGGTCCGCATCCGCGAGAAGTCGAGCGTATCGATACCACCTAGATCAGAAATCGTGTCGTAGCCTTCAGGTGGATCGGTGCTTAAGTTGGGGGCAGGGTAGGTGAAGCGATAGGAGTCGTTGCCGTTGTCACCCAAAAGCAAATCGTTGCCTGCTTCGCCCCACAGGCTGTCGTTCCCTTCGCGACCGTCGATCTGGTCGCTACCAGCGCCGCCGAACAAGATGTCGTCATCATTGCCGCCGATGATGGTGTCGTTTCCGGCCCCACCCCGCAGTGTATCGCGACCATCACCACCCAGCAAAACAGAAGAGACTGGGCCTAGCGTTGGAGAAATCGCAATGTTGTCGTCGCCAGCGAGCGCATTGACGATGATCGACCGGGGAGCGTTAGAACGAACATTGAAGACAAAATCACGCGTGGTGCCGTTGATATCCAGTAAGGCCAACCGCGTTCCCACGGCACCCAGTGAAAAGCTATCAGCCTGACTTGTTCCGGTAATGGTCAGTTGAGCGGTGGCCGCAGTGTAGGCCACCGTAATTCCTGATTCGGTATCGGTAAACGTTTGGGTCGTCAGCGATGTCAGCAGGGTGCGGTCTTCGAGGGCAGCAACCGGCGAAGCAGTCAGAGCCAGCGCAGCCCGTCGATTGCCGCGTTGACCGGACGAGAACACGTTTTGAATCGAGTTCCAAAAAGAGTAGGGCATGGAGCGTCTTCCAGAGAAAATCGGATTCGAGATTAACCGAGGCAAAACTTTTGATGTTTCGCCATCGAAATAGTGGTTGGTCGAAACGGGAGGCTTCTGCGTGACACCAATAGGGTAATTTCCGGGGGAGGGGGGCTGCAGCAGTCGAGTTTCTCCGATTTGACAAATTTTGAGATTTTGAGGGCTTCCAACCGCTACAACAGGGCCATTTGGCCTCCCGTTTTGGCGAGTCCACCGCGCGAGGGGCTGTTTTCAAGGCGTTTCCCCTGCCCGGGCTGCGACGATCAACGGCGGAAAGGGGGGTTCGATACACCGGGCGAGCCTTGGGAAGGCCCGCCACCGCCTGCTATATTGTGCTGATCGTAAGCTTGGAACGGGTTGGGTTATCTGCGACAACAGGCCGCGGTGAGATCCGCATGCAAGTCGAAAGTATGAAAACTGTTAACTGGTCGAGATGATCTGAGTCTCCCAGGTGTATGGATGAGCTGGCTCAGCAGTCGATCAAGACGCTAACCACGAATCGAGCGAATCACACGAATCAAGAAAAGCAGGCCATTTAGAGGCGAGATAGGTCTCGAGCTCTTCATTCGTGCAATCCGTTAGATTCGTGGTCGACTCTAAATGCATTCAAGAAAGTCAAATCGTATGTCGTCCGTAATGGGACAGTCGCCAGTCGCCGAAAGTCCCTGGGGAGCCTGGCAGGGCTCACCAGCCGAGTTGCTGGTCGACCCGCGCGATCAAGCCGCTGCCTTGCAGCGAGTCCTTGATCCTTTAATCATTGTGCACGATGGCCGCTCTTCAGTTGGGTATAGTCTCGCGAAGTTGGTTCCTCATGAACTTGGCCGATCGGGAGGCAGGTCGGTCCTCGGTGTGCTTCCTGCGGTGGACCCTGGTCGATTGGGGGACGCGACATTTCGCCACGATCATCGACTGAAGTATGCCTACGTTTCAGGGGCAATGGCTGCCGGCATTGGGTCGGAAGCGATTGTCGAGTCGATGGCCCGCTCGGGCATGCTGGGGTTCTTTGGCTCTGCTGGCTTGTCGTTGGCAAGAGTCGAGCAAGCGGTTGATCGGCTGCAGGCGAGTGTTGGTCAGTTACCGCATGGCTTTAATTTGATACACAGCCCGAACGATCCGCGGCTCGAACGAGACCTGGTTCAGTTATACATCAACAAATCGGTACGGCTCGCGGAAGCGTCGGCCTTCCTCGATTTAACCCCGCATGTCGTGCGGTTTCGATTGCATGGGATTCGGCTCGACCCCAATGGAAAAATTGTCACCCCCAACCGGCTGATTGCCAAAGTCTCGCGGGTTGAAGTGGCCTCAAAGTTTTTTGCCCCACCGCCCGAGCGCATATTGGCCCAGTTGATTGAAGAGGGTTCGCTGACCCCTCAGCAAGCAGAATGGGCGCGGCGTGTTCCCGTGGCTCAAGATGTAACGGCCGAAGCCGACTCGGGAGGGCATACCGACAATCGGCCTCATATTACGCTCATTCCAACATTGTTGGCCTTGCGCGATCGGATGCAGGCCGAGCATCAGTTTGAGCAGCCGCTGCGGGTTGGGGCTGCTGGTGGAATTTCGACGCCGTCATCAGTCGCAGCAGCGTTTGCGATGGGGGCTGCTTATGTGCTGGTTGGTTCCGTTCAGCAGGCCTGTGTTGAATCGGGGACGTGCGACGAAGTGCGCAAGATGCTGGCCGACGCCGAGCAGGCTGATACCGCAATGTGCCCCTGTGCCGATATGTTCGAGATGGGTGTTAAGGTTCAGGTGCTGAAGCGCGGCACCATGTTCCCCATGCGGGCAGCGAAGCTATATGAGCTGTATCGGAACTACGCTGGTCTTGATGCAATTCCCGCCGAAGACCGGGCCACGTTAGAGAAAAGCTACTTCAAGAACAGCCTCGATGCAGTCTGGGAAGGGACGCGGCAATACTTCGTCAATCGCGACCCCGATCAAATTGCCAAAGCCGAGCGAGATCCAAAGCATAAGATGGCGCTGGTCTTTCGGGCCTATCTGGGGCAGTCCTCCCGTTGGGCCAATACGGGTGAGGCAGGCCGCAGGCTCGACTATCAAATCTGGTGTGGCCCGGCGATGGGGGCCTTTAACGAGTGGACGCGGGGTACGTTCTTGGCTTCTCCTTCAGAACGACAAGTTGAAACAGTCGGTTTGAACTTGCTTTACGGAGGAGCGGTGATGACGCGCGTCAATTTCTTGCGCAGTCAGGGCTTGGCTGTCCCGGCGACGTCCCTTTCTACCCCGCCCCGGCGCTTGGCGGAGATTCGGGAGCTGATGGCTTGAACAACACCGACCCCCAGTTAGTAAACGGGGCGGGTGAACCTCTCCTGGCGATCGTCGGTTTGAGTTGCCTGTTTCCCAAAGCAGCCAGTGTCGAACAATTCTGGAACAACATTGTTCAGGGTGTCGACGCCATCGAAGAAATTCCGTCCACCCATTGGGACCCGAATGCGTACTTTGACGCCGATCCCAAAGCGGCCGACATGACCTACGCGCGGCAAGGGGGCTTTCTTAGTCCGCTACCGTTTGATCCACTCGAGTTTGGAATCTCGCCCAACAACCTGGAAGCGATTGATACCTCGCAGCTTTTGGGTTTGGTAGCTGCCAAGCGCGCCCTCGACCATGCCGGGTATCCGAAAGAACGACAGTTCGATCGCAGCCGAATCAGCTGCATTATTGGTGTCACCGGAACACTGGAACTGGTTGTTCCCCTGGGGGCACGGCTTGGGCATCCCCTGTGGCGCAAGGCACTGCGGGATGCCGGTGTAG
>JAIXVG010000169.1 GCA_027483145.1 Planctomyces sp. | reverse complement strand
GGCACTGGGTCAACTAGCCAGTGTCGTGACTGCCCAAAATGGCGAAACCGAGTACGAATATGATGCTTGGGGCAGACTGACTCGGACAGTCAAGGGGAACGGGACCACCGAAACCCGGACGTATGATGGCCTGGGGCGATTGGCTGTCATCAAGCACTATGCCCCAGACAGTACCCCGGAAACCCTGACCGACAACCCGCTTCAGGCCAGCTTCCAGAATACCTATCGGGCCGATGGGAAGCGGACCAGTACTACGGAAACGATTGGTGGCCTGAATAACTTCACCATCTGGACCTATGATGCGCTAGGACGGCTGACAACTGAACGGCTCGACAGCAGTGACAATGGACTCGATCGTCAGACATCCTGGACGTTCGACGGAGCTGGGAACCGGCTGAGTGAACTGGTTGATCTAGGTCTCGAAGGCGACATCGACCAGTCGATCGCGTTGAGCTACGACGGAAACGATCGGCTACTGGGTGAGGAGATCACCTTCAGCAGCGGGCCGGTGATCGAGGTTGAAACAACAGCGTACTCGTATGCTGGCACTCAGCAAACGAGGAAAGCGACCACTAAAGCAGGTGTCTTGCAGTCAGAGATCATCTACCAGTGGGACGCCACCAACCGGCTGGCTCAGTTGACCACGACCAAGGGGGCCAACACCCCGAGCGTCACGAAGTTTACCTACGACGCCCGGGGCGAACGAATCGCCGTTGAAGCAGGCGGAACAAAGACCGAATACCTACTAGACCGCCTGAATGCGACCGGGTATTCACAGACCATCACCGAAGTAACAAGAAACACCGCGAGTAGCCAGATATTTAAGCATGTCAACTACACTTTCGGCCTAGACCAGTTAAGCCAATCGACGCTGGAATTCACGGCCGGTGTGGCTGGCAGCACGGAAACGCTCTACTTCGCCGCCGACACGCAAACCTCAACGCGATTGCTAACCGATGCGCTAGGAGCAATAGCCGAAGCCTATGTTTACGCGGCGTACGGCGAATTACTAGCCCTCTACAACGCCACCAACCAATGGACTGTGGCAGGTAACAATGGCCAACCCAATGCCCTTGATATCTCCACCGCAAGAACCAGCTACCTCTACGCTGGCGAAGCCTTCGACCGCTCGACGGGCCTCTCCAATAACCGCGCGAGGTGGTACGGCACCGGCAACGGTAGATTCCTGGGCCTCGACGAGTACAGCGGTAACCAATGGGATCCGCAAAGTTTCAACAAGTACGGGTACGTGCATGGGAATCCGATCTCGCAAGCGGATCCAAGTGGTCTGTTTGTGTCGATGATTGGCATGATCGGGAGCATGGGAATCCAAAATGCAATCATGGCCGCTAAAACCTCGGCCGATTTTGCAGCGTTCCGACAATTCCGGTCATTTGCTGATGCCGTTGAACGACGCGCCAGTGTCAGCGACTTTGTGGGTGACATGCTGTATGACTTGGCAGATGATGCGACTGGCGGCTTGCTATCTTTCGCTGACGATTTAGGCCAACTCGTCAGTAGCGCATTCGATGCAGCTAACGAGCTAGCTTCATCAATGTCATTCTCGTCCATGATCGCTGGACTGAAACGGGAATGGCAAAACGAAGTGGAGCTCGGGTTTGGGTCTGCAGTTGGGTCGTTTGTCCCGGGAGTGATAACCAACGGACTCGACCCTTCCGGGTTATCGCGCCGCCGCTTTTTGGGCGGGCCAAAGACTTTATGCTGGTGGGACGGCAATTGAGTCTGCGGATGGCCAATGGAGAATGGATCCAGATCCCCAACAGATTCCGCACCGGAATCATCGGGGGCCGAAGAACTTTCCGGTCGTTAGATGCCCTCAATAAAAATGACAAAGTGCTTGACCTGCTAAGTGATCAGCAGAAGGCTTTGCTGAGGTTGGATGAGCCTCGCAAATGGCAATTGATTGAGCGTGGGGCCACCAATAAGGATTTGATGAAGTCCGGTGTAGCACCTTATGCGAAAGATGGGAATATCATGCAAATTCACCATGCCGAGGGTCGTGAACCAGGGCTGATGGTTGAACTTCCAGCAGGGGAGCACACTCAGTTGCACAGAGTCCTTCGTGACTTCGGACTCTTTGGCCCAGGAACAAGTTGGCGCAACACAACTTCGTCGGGTCCATACGACCAGTGGCGAGACGACTATTGGCGATTACGTGCGAACAATTGATTGACCTCGATCTTCGTTTCTAGTGAAAGACCATCCAATGAATGTCGGCAAATCAATACGAGACATTTTTGATCGACTTGAGTACTCAGGAGAGCGCAGCCTAATCTTCACGAGGGGCTTCATGGGGCCGGTGGCCGAAGATGTAATTGCTGAGGTAGAAAAGTTGCTCGGGTTTCGAATTCCCGAAAGTTATAGAGTTTTTATCTCGTTGTACGGAGAATTAGATTATGACTACGGTCTTCGAGGAATTAATCCCGAAGCACCATTCGAACCTTCGGGCAATCCATTCCATCGTGCGGAATGCTACCAATCATACTATGACCTGCCGAAAGACCTATTGGTCGTTTACAAGGGTGGGGAAGAAATAGGTGGAGTGCATGTTCTCGATTGCCGAGATCATGCTAATCCCGATCCTCCCGTTCGGTTTTGGGACACAAACGAGAGAACGTTTGATAAGCGAATGTACTGGGATAACTTCATCGATTTCCTGAGTTGGCAATATGCACCGCAGCCTCAGCAGGGATAGCGAGGCCTGCTAACTTTCAGGCACGACGGGAACGGGCGGCTGATTAGGACAAAGCTATCGGATAAGCTGCAAGAGCCGTTTACCTACGACGCCTTCGGACGCACGGTCCGGGTGACGAAGACGCCTGCTATTGGTCCGGTCTGGTTTGAGGAGACCAGCTATACCGAGCGGGGTCAGGTGGCTACGATTACGCGGCCGGAAGGGGTGCTGGCCTACACCTACGACATTCAGGGCCGGGTTCTGACCACCACTGCTACCCCTGACGGCGGGGCAGCCAGTACCACGACGTATGGCTACAACCCAACCGGGGAACTGGTTAGCGTCTCGGCCACGGGTGTTGGCAGTACCACCTATGAATACGATGCCTGGGGCCGGTTAAGCCAGACGGTCAACGCGAATGGGACGACCAAAACGCGGGGGTATGATGGGCTAGGAAGGCTGACCAGCCTCAAAACGTTCGCTCCCAATAATACCCGGGCTACGTTAGCCGATAACCCGGTCCTCAGCAGCTTCCAGAATGCTTATCGGGCGGATGGCAAGCGAACCAGCACTAGCGAGACGATCGGCAATCTGTCGAATTTCACGCTGTGGACGTACGACGAACTAGGCCGGTTAACAGCCGAGCGGCTCGATAGCAGCGATAATGAGCTTGATCGGGAAACAGCCTGGACGTTCGATGTCGTGGGTAACCGGCTCACGGAAGAAGTAGATCTGGGACTGGATGGCGATGTCGACGAAGAAACCAGCTTCACCTACGACCAAAACGACCGGCTGCTGAGTGAAGCCATCACGTTCACCACTGGGCCGGTGATTGAAGTCGAAACCGCCGCCTACACCTACTAGGGAACCCAGCAAGCTGGCAAGCAAACCAGCAAAGTCGGTGTCCTGCAGTCGGAGACGACCTACCAGTGGGATGCCACCAACCGGTTGGCCCGGGTCACAGTCACCCATGGTGCCAATACGCCAAGCGTCACCAAGTTTATCTACGATTCCAGGGGCGAACGCATCGCGGTTGAAGCTGGGGGAACTAAGACCGAATACCTCCTCGACCGCCAAAACGCCACGGGGTACTCGCAGACACTGGTCGAAACCACGAAGGACACCACCACCGGGCTACGAACGAAAGAGGTCCGGTATATGGTGGGGCGCGATGAGCTGTAGCAGTCAACCACCACCTTTGCCAATGGTGTCAGTCAGGGAACAACGACTTATCACTTCGCCCACGATGCTCAAACCAGCGTCCGGTTCTTGACAGACTACCTGGGCGCGTTGGTCGTCGTGGAAGGGGCCGTGCAGAGGTTCGTCTACTCGGCCCTGGGTGAACTGGTCAATCTGCCGCCATCGCAAGCCGCCACAACCAAACTCTTCCAAGGCGAAGACCAAGACCGTTCGACCGGACTCCGTAACCACCGCGCCCGCTGGGCCAACTCGAATGGTTTCCTAGGCCTGGATGAATACAGCGGCAGCCAAACCAACCCGCAGAGCTACCACAAGTATGGGTTTGCCCAGGGCGATGCAATCAACGGGCTGGACCCGACCGGGTTGTTTGTCAGCATCGTTAGCCTCCTTTCGACCAGCAATATTCAGTCTTCACTGGTGAATATGCAGGGAGCGGTTGGCTCAAAGATTCGAGGGCAATTCCTGTCATTCAAGGATGGGGTGGACGCTAAGGCTGCGATCGACAATGAACTTTATGAGGCTACCTCTCAACTCTTGTTAGTTGGCGGTTTTGCTGTCTTTGCAAGCACTTTTCACTATGTTGTGCAGAAAGGAGCGGCACTATTAGCACTTTCGAAACGCTCGGGTAGCCCGATCGTATTAAGTATTGGCGAGAACATTATTCGGCCGGGCACGTTGATCGGAGCAGGGCGGACTCCGGGACGGCTGGTGCCGGGGACACCAGGAATTATTGCAGGAGGAAGTTCACGTAGCTTGAGGGACAATCTATTGAGAGCACAAGGTGTGAAGGATATTCCCACAGTGATCGCCAGCAATGTTCGTGCGCATCATATCATCCCCACGGATGTTGCTCGGAATAGCCCCCTACTGCAAATGTTGGGCTTCGATCTGGACGACGCGACCAACGGAGTTCTACTTGACAGTACAATGCATCGTGGAAGTCATCCTGCATATAGCGAAGCGATGGAGAAGGTACTGGATGAGCTTGCGGCAAAGTTCTTGTCCAACGGGATAGTAAACAATCCTGCAAAGCTGCAGGACGAAGTTTATTTGCTGCAGGGTCGTGCCGTGGAAGCCTTGTCAACTGGATCACAAATGCATCTCGCGGATGGTGCCGACGTCAATACGTGGTTAAAGATATTGCGAGGTTAAACAGTGAATTGCTTTCCATTTATGGACTCTGCGCAACAGGTGATTGACTTTGTCAAGAACGTTGGTGTCCTTTCCCAGCCGTTGTCGCTATCGACTAAAGACAAGTTCAAGGTCGTTACCAAACCGGTCAGGGCCGAAGGTGATATCTCACCTGTCTGGTGGGACGTTATTGAGCGGGAGGAACTGCATGCGGCAATGAGGCGCAGTGTCACTTTCGACATCGATACGCGTATCGCCCAGACAACTTTTCTGGAACCATTCAACAAACTTATGTGCAATCTGGTTCGTGATCAGTGTCTGCCCCATCTTCCAGAACCTCAGATCAAAGAGGCGATCGAGGACATTGGCAGGTTGATATATCTACGAGGTTGTTTTGGAGAACGGGTCACTCCGTTCTACGACGATTTCTGGATGATTTATCAGGCAGGTGGTTTTCCGTGCGATTGGGAGGGTTCTGCGGATGATGGACGAATCATCGTTTATGACCCTGTCGAGAAGCTGAAGGAACTTGGACGAGTCTAAAGTTAGCGACAGCTGACTGGCCGATGAGTCTGCCAGTTTGAGGCTGTACGGCGACGAGCGAGTTGATCGTCGCATCACGGGGCGTCCGAAAGCTGTAACAACGCCATTGGACCAATCGAAACATAGAGCAGTCATTGATTTTTCAGTTAGTCTCAGCTGGGTCGAAGTCTCGCTATCGGCTGGAACCACCGACCGTGCTGCACCCAATGCCATCCCGGCTAACCTTACTGGCCGGGTCAGCCTCACTCAGTACGGTTCGCTCGGCCGGGCCTTCCAGACCGAAACCCGGAGTGGGGCAACAGTCACGCTTTCGGCCACTGGCGAGACGCTGCTGACCACTTCTGGCAGCCTCGAAACCCGCAGCGAAACGACGTTCGACAGCTTTGGCCGCGTGGCAGAAAGTCGGTCGTATGTCGCTTCGGCGGCCGATCCAGCGGCAACGCAGGCCGGTTCGCTCACCTCACAGGTCACCAATACCTACGATGCGCTCGGCCGAGTGGTCAGCCAATTGGGAACGCCCGTCTCGGTCCGAAATGCCAGCGGCCAGTTCATGGTGGTTCGTCCCGAAACGCTGACCGAGTACGACAGTCAAGGGCGGGCTTACCGGACCACGTCTGGGGTGGCCGTTCGGGCCGATGGGACGCGCGATGTCTCCCAGGCCGTCACCACGACCAGCACATTCGATTTATT
>JAIXVG010000515.1 GCA_027483145.1 Planctomyces sp. | reverse complement strand
CGGATTCTTGGGATCGCCAACCAACACCTTTCCTGCAATCACAAACAGCGAGCAGCCGCTGTACATCAGCAGCGACAGCAGGAGGACCAGCATGCTGGTTGCTCCCACGAATCGGCCACCCAATCTCCGTGATCTATGGCCGGGCAGGCCGTCAATTGGCTGGTCAGACTCGCTACCCCGGGACTCATCAAAAGCGCATGCCGTCTCTGCAACTCGCGAGAATTCGCTGATAACTTCTGAGCTGCGTTCCATCGCACTTCCTTCACCCAATCCGCTACAACCTTGCAGCGAAAAGCTTTCAGTCAGCCCACCCCGAAACCCGAGTCCGCATCGCCGTCGTTACAGTAATTTCGCCAGCCAGACAACCGTTAGTACCAGCCCCTCGGCCGAGATCAGCCCCGACCAGACCAGGATTGCTGCCCGACCGAAAACAATCTGTCCGGTCACGACTGCAATCCCACACCATACGATTCCAAAGATCACTAACAACACTGCTGGTGGACCAGCCGGGTTGGCCACTAGTGCTCGCCCGAGATTTCCGTCCACTGTCCAGGCAAAGCTAGTTGTCATCCCGCAGGACGGGCAGGGTATTCCAAGAAACTCTTTGATCACACACGGAGGCAAACCTAATTGAGTATGCGTCCCATAACCGGTTTCAGACGGCGTTAACCATCTGGCAATTCCCAACACAGTAATCAGCAGAACCCCAACAACACCCGCTGCAATTCGGCTGAAAAGCGAGCCAGTCACTGGCTTCGTTTGAAATAAGTTTCGCGCAGACTGACTCACGCTAAGAACCTAACCGAGACCCCGGTTGGGCCTGTTCGGAAACCTTCTTATGGCCATGAAGCAGCGTCGCATCGGAGGGGTCTCGGATAAGCGTAGATACCCGGTGAACCACATCCCAACAACGCGAAACTTCACTAAACGGACAGCCAACTGGACAAGTTGCCTCGCAGAATCTGCTGCCAGCACCTCAGTCCGGCAAATCATGCCGTTGGGTTGCGCCACAGATGCCCGGCCTGCCACAGCAGGTCTTCTGCCCCACGTGGCCCCCAGCTCCCCGCACGATAAGGCTCGGGTACTACCTTTTTCTGCTCCCAGTAGTCCAAAACTGGAGTCACAAACTGCCAGGCAGCTTCCAACTCGTCGCTTCGCATAAATAACGTCGAGTCCCCACGCAGCACATCCAGTAGCAGTCGCTCGTACGCCTCTGGCAATCCCGACTTAAAGGTCGAGTCGTAGCGGAAGTCCATCGTGACAGGATGAACCTGATACTGCATTCCCGGCCGCTTCGTCGAAAACGACAGCGAAATTGACTCGCTCGGCTGAATGCGAAAAACGAGATTATTCGGCCGTTGACCAACCAAATCACACATATCCCCTTCACATTCCACCGTGCTAAACAGGTTTAGCGGGGGAAGCTTGAACTGGAAGGCAATTTCGGAGACACGATTGGGCATCCGCTTGCCGGTTCTCAGATAGAACGGCACACCGGCCCATCTCCAGTTATCGATCATCACCTTCATGGCGACATATGTTTCAGTCCGTGAATCAGCCGGAATACGCTCTTCCGATAGATAGCTCACTGCCGGTTGTCCACCCGAAACACCGGCCGAATACTGCCCTGGCACCACCCACTTCCCCACACTACTTTTATCACCCGGTGCCAACGCCTTCAGCACTTTCAGCTTTTCGTCATGCAAGTCTTTCGCATTAAATAGGGCAGGTGGCTCCATCCCAATCAGACACAATAGCTGCAGCACGTGATTTTGGAGCACGTCCCGCAGCGCCCCGGAGGTATCGTAGTAGCCCCCCCTGCCACGCTCCATCCCCTGCGACTCGGCCACGGTAATCTGCACGTGATCAACATGACTGCGATTGAGAAGGGGTTCAAATATCGAGTTCCCAAAGCGAAACAGCAGAATGTTCTGGACTGTTTCTTTCCCCAGGTAATGGTCAATCCGATAGATCTGCTCTTCGCGCAGTTGCCGCTTCAGGTTGCCACTTAACACCTGAGCACTGGCTAAATCGTGCCCAAACGGCTTTTCAAAAACGACTCGTAACCACCGGCTATCTTCGCGACCCGGTATCATCCCCGCAGCCCCCAAGGCATCGACCGCAGGTTGAAACAGGTCGGGTGATGTCGCCATGTACAACACTCGATTGGGAGGCAATCCTGCTTTCTCTTCAACTTCACGTAACTGCCGATCAAGCCCGGGATACCCCTCGGGGCTGGCGATATCAAGCTGACGGTAATACAACCGGGCAGCAAACCGCTCCCAGGACTCGGGCGAAATCGCCCCTCCCCTCACATGCCCATTGAGTGCTTCGTAAACTTCATTTCGAAACGACTCATCCGACTTCTCTCGCCGAGCCACACCAACAATCGGTGACGTATCCGACAGGTAACCTTCATGCCACAACTCGTACAAAGCAGGCAACAGCTTCCGAGCCGTTAAGTCGCCTGAGGCTCCAAAAATGGCCACGGTCGCGGCTTGTCCCTTACCTGCAACTTGAGGAGAGGACGAAACAGGTTCGGTCGAAACGGTTGTGGACATGCCTAACCTTTCTGGCTCAAACAGCACCACCTGAATGCAAGCGGTAACAGTATGGAAATCTAACAAACGTCAAACCTACCCTCTTTGGGCAGGCAAGGAAACCGTTCGGGATGACAGGAGGGTTGTAATGACTGACTGGCAAACTGGATAGCACGTTTTCTATTGGCCCGAGTCTGGGATGCGTTTCGCCCCACAACAGCCTGAATCCAAATGATGGAAACAGTCGACGATCGATTAATCCAGGCGACCGATTTGCTGAATTGACCCACCCGTGGCCACCGGCTTACGAATCGGACCACTTCCCAACTGGGAATCATCAGGCGATTTCGCCGGAACTGTTCTTGCTGACAAGGGTTATCCACCGTTACAACACTGGCGGAATCGGCCGAAGCACAGGACGAGCTTTTGGCACCAGAATTCCCAATGTTGAACTCCTAACAGGCATGGACGCCCGCATGGATCACCCGCATCTTGAATCATGGCCAACCGCCGCTTCGGGGCTATCGGGCCTGATCACCAGCCCGATAAAACGCCTGTCGGCAGCCGTTTCAGTCCTTAATTCTTCAATTGGCAGGGCGTGTGCCACCAGTTGGCTAACCGGTTGCTGGCTAGGATCAGTCGTCTGCATCGCCTGGCAGCAGTTCGATCTCACATTCGGCAGCACCGACATTTTTCCATTCGCGGCAGCCGTCGCCTGGATTGCTGCGATTTGGATCGGTCTGTCGGTTTCGACTCGTCTGGCCGCGCGATCAACCGTCACCGGCCAATTATTGACGATCGGACTCTCCCTGCTTTCCGTCGCATTCCCGCTGTGGCTCGATCAGCTTTCTGACCTATGGGGATTGGTGACAATTGAACAACTGGCTGGTCGATTGACTCGCTGGGGACTAATGAGCCTTACCACGGCCCTCACCATTTTCCCCATTGCCTTGTTTACCTGCCTCATCGCTGTTCGTCGCACTCTCGTTTCCACTACTGCACCCATCAATTACAGCAGTTGGCCCGGACTCCAGTTCGCCTGTCTCTGCACTGGTTGCGCCTCTGGAATTTATTCAACTACTTGGATTCTTGGGCCAATGTTCGGTTTGAATATCGCGACCGCTGTTTTAGCCGCCAGTGCTGTTACCGGCAGCTTTGCAGCCGCGTGGCTGTCAAAGCGGCCGAGCAACGTTGTAGATCGGTTAACAGCCAGCAACGATGCGGGCTTCACCCCGGCGCCATCCCTGGCAATCGATGCCAGCTTTCGTCAGTTGGCCACAGTGATCGCCGGCGCGATTCCCCTCGGGTTATCAACCAGTGCCATCACTCAGCTTCTGGCAGACAGCCAAATTTCGACCACACTCTTCAGGCTGATCGACCCTGCCACACTGCTCTTTGTCTTCGGCCTGGTCTGGTCCGCCCTTTGTCTAGCCCCGCAGAAGTTCAAGCGACCACTTCAAAGTCTCGACCCGTCGACCATGCTGGCCCTGGGCTTAGCGGTTTGCTGTGGAATGATCTGGGCTCAATGGGGCTTGGCCTATTTGACCACCGATGCCGAACTGTGGATCAACTCAAACTTAACCACCGGCTGGTCGATCTGGTCGGCCAAGCAAACTTTGCGAGGAATCGTGTTGTTTCCAGCTGGAGCAGGACTGGCGGTCATTGTTTATCTGTCATCGCAAACAAATGTCCTCGCATCGCTTCGCCTGATGGGAGCAAATGATCACCAAACCACTCAGCCAGCCTGGAACTCCAACTCACTTTGGCACGCCGTTTTGGGCTTTTCGCTCGGGCTTCTGATCAGCCTCGCTCTTCGGCACGGTGCAGTGACCGCCTCTGGTCAGCTTTTGCTGGCAGGGACTCTCGCCAGTGTTTCAGTCGCAGCCGCATCACTCACTACGCGGGGCACAACCACCGCAGGCAACCGCTGGAGATTGGCAGCTGCATCGCTTGCGATGCCAGTGATCGCGGGCTTTTGTCCCAATTCGTTTGATGCTGCTCAGTCTGGTAAAGTCTTGTTCTCAACGCGGGGAGTAATTGCCCACCAGCAAGGTTGGCGGCGGGCTACGCTCCCCTTCTTAGATGATGGACGACAAATCGCGACCGGCTTAAGCCAAAGTGGAACCAGCAGCCTCTGGATTCAGCGTCGAGCCGAACTGACGATGCGAACTGCAGGCCTGCCCCGCACCCGCGTCAGTCTCGATTCGCAAGTTTGCCCACAAAACATGGCCGATGTGCTGGCTGCGGTCATTCCTTTGACGATCGTTTCACAGCCTGAAAGTGTTCTCGTGCTGGGCGCGAACTCGCTCACTCCAGTCCTCTCGGCCGTTGAATTCCCGATCAAAAAACTCGTCTGTGCCGAAGGGGACATGCCCGCTTTCCAGCTGCTCACCCGAGAGGTCGCACGTCGAACAGGCTTCGACCTGAGTAGCGACGATCGTGTGAACGTCGTTCCATGCGCCCCGGAACTGCTCGCCCAATCCCAATCAACCGGGTTTGATGTTATTCTGTCGACCCCCATCCTGGCCGTCTCGTCTGCCGGGTGCCCGGCCTTTACAGTTGAGCATTACCAAGACATCACTCGCCACTTAAGCGATCGAGGAGTCTTCTGCCAGCGTTTGGAATTTGTCGACTATGGTGCAAAAACCTTGCAATCGGTCGTCGCGACCTGCCAGCTTGTCTTCGCCGAGGTTCAATTGATTGCCTGCGCTCCGGGCGACTACCTGCTCGTTGCAACCAATTCCTCGGAAGGACTCATTCGTCCTGAATTTACCCAGCGACTACAGTCCTCGCAGGCGAAGCGCTGCCTGGCCCGTACGGGCTGGGATTGGACCCTCCCGCTCAATCTTCCCGCATTCGATCAGCATGCCCTGCAGGAATTTGTTGCTGATACCGCAGCAGCAACCACTTCGAAGAAAATCAATTCCATCCGCGATGGATGGCTAAGCCAAATGATTCCATTCGATACCGTGCGTTGGGGCGAAAAGCAGCGGGAAGTGGCCCAACT
>JAIXVG010000529.1 GCA_027483145.1 Planctomyces sp. | reverse complement strand
TGGCACCCAGATTAGGGCAACCCAACAGGCCGACCACAATCTGCCCGTCGACAATCAGCGCCAAAGAGATCGCATACTGCTCGCGCCGCAGAAAGCCTTTCGTACCATCAATCGGGTCAAGCGTCCAAAATCGGTCGTGGCGATGCTGACCCGTTCCTCGATCGATCCAGCGGCAGATTTCGTCAGGGGAAGCCTGCAGGCAGTTCGCACAAACCTGTTCGTGAATCTGGTGCAAAAAGTGGAGGTTACCGCTGTCGCGCAGCTCGGTCGCGTCTTCTTCGGCAACGATTGAATCATGAGGAAACGTTTCGCCGAGTGTTTTGCATACCACCGCCTGGCTGCCGAAGTCGGCGACCGTCACCGGGCTGGAATCGACCTTCGAAAGATGATCGAGGGTGATCTGCGCCTGAACCGACCGGCATATCTTGGCTGCTTCGCGGACAGCGGCCAACCCGGCGTTCAGTTCACGTTCAAATGGAATAGCTGTCATATCAAGGCTTTGTGCGGAATGATGATGAGGGTCGTCGGACGAATAGCCTCCTGAAGTATGGCCGTTTCTCCCCAGTTTGGCGAGAGAATTGCGGATGAGTAACACGGCTCAGCAGGGGAATGCCAATACGGCTAGACCCCTCGCCCATTTGCAACGAAGAGTCTGGTCTACGTAATCCACCCGTTAGACGATAATGCTCGACTTCGTCGCCGCTAATTCTTCCATGAACTGCTGCATGCGGTCGACGGTTGTGTGGGGGTCGGGCAGCAGGCCGTCTGCGAGCATCGCGTTCGCAAAGAGTTGCTCGCCGCACTGCATCACGAAGCCGTCGTTATCCGAGTTACCAACCAATACGCACAGTCGCTTAATGAATGGAGAAGAAGCATTCACCTCGAAGATTCGCTTCGTCAGCGAATAGTCTTTCACGTTCTGGCTGAGAACCTTTTGCAATTGGCTACTCATTGAGCCTTGAGGGTTCACCAGGCAGCACGGGCTGCCCGATAGCCGCGTTGCTCGCCGAACTTCCGTGACGCGCTCCCCCAGCACTTGCCGGAAGACTTCTAGCAATCGCTCGAAACCAGACGGGGCGACATCACTCGGCTTGTCTGCTGCTTCTGGCTGGCTGGCCTCTTCCAAAGCGTCGGTGCTGGCGGGCAGTTTGACATCTGCCGAGTCTATCGAGACGAGTTCTTTGTCCTTGAACTTCGTCAACTGGGCCAGTGCAAACTCATCAACGGGGTCAGTCAAGAACAAGACTTCCAGGTTTCGCTTGCGGAAGGTTTCCAGATGAGGATTCCGCTCGAGCGTCGCGATATCGGGACCACCCAAGTAATAGATTTGGGTCTGATCTTCGCGCATCCGGCTGACGTAATTCTCCAGCGACAGGGGCTTACGCTCGGCTCCATCGAACGACGACACAAACCGCATCAACCCGGCGATTTTTTCGCGGTTCTCATAATCTGATGCAACGCCCGACCGCAGAATAGGACCGAACTCGTTGTAGAATTTTTCGTAGTCGGCTGGCTGTTCTTCGGCCAGTTTTCCAAGCCGATTGAGAACCTTTGTCGTCAACACCTTCCGCAGCCTGGGGATGATCGTGCTGTCTTGCAGTGTCTCGCGTGAGACGTTCAGAGGCAAATCGGCCGAGTCGACAAGGCCGTACATAAAGTGCAAGTACTCGGGCAACAAGTCTTTGTTGTCCTCTTGCACCAGCACCCGCTTGGCACACAGCGACAGCCCATGCTCGATCCGGCCAAACCCGAGCCGTTCGTAGTTCATGGGAGGGCAGTACAAAATCGCGCTGAACTGTAGCGGGGAATCACTGCTGAGGTGCTCGTACCAGAGGGGGGTCTCAGAAGTATGCCGCGTCAGCCATTCGTAGAAGGCGTGGTATTGCTCTGAAGTCAGTTGACTCTTCGGCTCAACCCAAATTGGCCGCTGCGAATTGACTTGCTCGGTCCCCAGCATGATCGGAACCGGGACAAACGTTGAATACTTGCGCACGACTTCTTTCAGGAAGCCTTCCTTTAAGAACTCTTGAGCATCCTCTTTCAGGTGGAGACGAATCTGTGCCCCACGGGGGACGTCGCCCGCTTCTTCAATCGAATAGCTGCCGGTCCCTTCCGACTCCCACCGCCAGCCGGTGGAGTCTTTGTAACTGCGTGTCACCACTTCAACCCGATCGGCCAACATGAACGCCGAGTAAAAGCCGACGCCGAACTGGCCGATCAGCGAGAGGTCCTTTTTGGCATCCCCTTGCATCTTGGACAAAAAGTCGAGCGAGCCGCTGTGGGCGATCGTCCCCAGGTTTTCGACCAGCTCGTCGCGTGTCAGGCCAATTCCGTTATCGCAAATGGCCAAGACCTTCCCATCGGCGTCTGGTTCGAGCCGAATCTCCAGGGCCGCATCGTCGCGATACTGGGACTCAGACAGTTGAATGTACCGGAGCTTGTTCAGCGCATCAGAGGCGTTTGACAACAGCTCGCGGAGCGCGATTTCGCGGTTCTGATAGAGCGAATGAGACAGCAAATTCAGAAGCTGCTTGATCTCGGTCTGAAACGTGAACTGCTGCTTGGGTCCGGCTGGGGTGGCGGCTTCGGTCATGGTCGTATCGGTTCGCCTAGGGGGTTTTGGAATGTCAGAATGATCAACGTGTTGAACAAGAGGATCAAAAATCGTGCCGTCGGTCAGTGAGATCATGTCTTGATACAACTCACTGCGTGAATTCGACTTATAGTCAGCGGCCACGCTCACACACCAAACTTGAACTGCCAGTTTGGCAGCCAAGACTTCCGGTTTTCGAACGCCGCTAGTCTTCTGGGTGGGATCTTGAAGATGGGGGAGGGGAACTGACGAGGATCGGCTTCGGCCGAGAGGGTTCGCGGCTTGAAGGTTTGTCGAGGAGGGGGAAGGGGAAATGGAAGTTGAACAATCGTCTTGGGGTTTGGTGAAGATCGGAGGTGTGGATTCTGGCAATTCGGGGGCCACTAAAGCTGGTGGATTAACGACGGTGGGGGCTGGTGATGGAATTGAGTGGGCAGCGGAAGTCGAGTTTGAATTCTTGGCTCGTTGTTTTTCGCGAAATCGCTTTTGCTGAAGCAAACGACGGAGGGTGGGGGTCATGAATTGGGTCCTTTTGGATGATGAAGAGGCATGCGGAATTAGGGGCCTTGCCCAAAGCGGCAGTGGCGATGGGCCGGCCCGTGGATGTTGACGCTGGCCAGAACAGGTTTCGTTTGGGGAGGAGCGCGCAAATGATCCCCTCACCCTATCTGGCGATGTTGCGCGAGTTGGCGATTTTTCATCAACAAATCGGTGGCGGAGGGCGAAGGCGGGCGAATCGTTGATTCGCGACGCGCGGCGAGAAGTTCGGCCCGATGGGATGCGAACGGGCCTGCGGCTGGGGTGCCGATTCACCGGACGGAGCGAGGCACGGCTGGGCCTCAGTGTTTATGGGGGTGCCAGAGGAATCGAAAATGACCTGAGTCAACTCGAAGCGGTTATCGGCCCGTGATACCGGGTTTACTAGACTTCCGTCCGCAGCACGCGATCACGCCATCGCCTGATGCTCATGACATCAAAACGCTCTCCGGTGAATTCGATTTGAGTCACCATTTTTTTGCTGTTCACGGCTGCGTTGCGCAACCGCTCTCGAATTTCCATCCATCGCACTTCACCGGCTGAACTGCGGATGACCAGTAATACTGGGAATGCCTGGTCCATCCAGTACTGCACATGACGCTGTTTGGGAATCGTAAAGACTTCAACTCCGTCTCGCTTGCGAGTCTTTATGTAAGAATCACCCGACTTGAGTTGCAAGTAGAGTTTCTTGCCAGTGGCTATACCGTCATCACGGCGGAATTCAATTTCCATGTCAATTCCGTGATCGCTGACCGAGAGTTCGCGGCTGATTTGTCCTGCCAACGCGACGGCGGAAATCACTTCGCCAACCAATGCTCGTTCTTTGCTCTCGTTGTCTAGCACTACCTGCGACTGCTTTTGCAGATTTCGTACATGCTGCTTCAACTCTTTGGAGGCAAACTGCTCTTCCAATTCGTCCCACAGCGGGACTCGTTTCGCGGGGTCATCGCACTTGAGACAGCCGATGTCGGTTTTGCCTTTGAGCAGCCGTTCGGCCGCGATATCTAAATTTCCAACTGGTGTGTGGCAATGAGGGCAGACATAGTGACGGCGCCGGACAACATCTTGCCCGCGGGTCATAAGGTGTTCGTGCACAAAGCGACTAAACAGCATTTTCTCCGGGGCTGAAACTGCGGGATCGAAGTAGACATCGATTTCGCCAACTCCTTCGCCCAGTCGGGTCAACTTAATTCCTAACCGTTGGCCGCTCAGTGTTTTGAAGTCGGCTGCATATCGCCACAGTTCGTCTCTCTCAAACGGGTCGGTGTGATGCAGCCTGACGACCAGGGTCGCATAAATCTCGTCAAGAAAGCCGTTAAAGCGGTACGTCGCAAATACAGATGGATGGTCGACCATGTCGGGCCGCTCGCGACGATAAAAGCTGGGGAACACCAGCAACGTGGGAAGCGTTGGCGTTTCGCTCGCGTCATGCATCCGCAGACAAATCTCCTGCTTGACGAGCATTTGCAGCATCGCCAGAAGCACAATACGCTCCTCGTCGGCGGGCAGACGAGATAGCGACGATGTATACTTCAGGTTGCAGGCTAGCACCAGCTCTTCCGGGATACAACCACGTTCATGGGGGTCATCTCGAAGAGTTTGGATCACTGCTTGAGCGTAGGCGTTGATCCGCTCGGGCTGAATCAAAACCCAGCTTGAAAACTCAAGCTCCCAGACAACTCCCGGGCCGGCCAGCAGCTTTAGGACTGTCCGCAATTCATCGTCAGTAAAGCGGTGGCCCACCAAACATAACGTCAACGCATCCCGCAGTTCATTGAACCGCATGAGGACGCGGCCCGAATCCTTTAACCGGACAATCTCGTCCTTGAGCAACTTGAAAATTCGTCTTGTAGTCCGGCAAGGAATTGCCGTCCAGTCGATCGCATTTAGGATGGCCGATCTTAGTTCCTGACAGCCTGTACCGAACTTCGCACTGGTTTCCACTGGACCTTGAAAGTTGCGCTCCTGAGCAAACCTATGTAATTGGTCCCGACTAACCCGCAAGCCCCCGGTGTCGGTACGCCCAGCGACAAGGAGCTTGCTGAAAGGTTTGGACGACGAACGAGCAAGATCCCGATCCCATTGACCCAGCGTATCGAACAAGTCTTCTTTCTGGCCGTCAAAGACCAATACGGCCACCGAGGTTTCGTTCATGTAGAGTTGGTGAATGAGTCGCTGGTCGGCTTGTCCGCCAAAGTCCCAAAGCCAGATTTCTCGCTCGACACCATTATCGCTGCTGACAGCAAGTGGCCATTGCGTTGCCCAAGCACCGACGGTG
>JAIXVG010000349.1 GCA_027483145.1 Planctomyces sp. | reverse complement strand
GTGAGTTTCGCAGTGCAGGGTTGGGACATGTGGAGACAAAACTGGGGCTAAGGGGTTTGGCCAGATGCGGGTGCAAAGAAGGGTCTCGATCGGGTGGGAGAGCAATAGTCTGAAATACAAGGGGACCAGGAAGACGGTCAATGGTTGAATTGCCTCCGGCCAAAGGCGATGATGACGTGCTGTAAGCGGTACCCGTCTCGATTGTCTATCACGTGGTTTCGAAACCGACTGGCGGGATTCGCCAATTCTGGGTTTCGGCAAACCGCACTTGCCATCAACCCGGTGTTGAAACTCTCACTAGCTTGGATTCCCATCAAAATGCTGTACTTCTGTGATTGGCTGCGAGCCGCCCGTCTGACGGCGGCCGTCGTAACGATTGGTGTTGCTGCTGTATCGTTTTCACTCGCCGATGAGTGGAAAAGTGGTATTGAATGGCAAACGCCGCCGGTGGTGACACCGGGTGAAGGGATGGCCCCTCCAAGTGACGCGATTGTGCTGTTCGATGGGACCGATCTATCGGAATGGGATGGTGCTCAGAACTGGATCGTGAGGGATGGCTATGCCCAAGTGAATGGGGGGAGCATTACCTCCAAGCAACACTTTGGTGATTGCCAGTTGCATATCGAATGGGCAACGCCAGAGAAGGTCGAAGGGCATGGTCAAGGCCGGGGGAATAGCGGCGTCTTCTTTATGGGTCGGTATGAGTTACAGGTCCTCGATTCGTTTGAGAATCCGACCTATGTCGATGGCCAGGCGGGATCGCTGTACAAGACCAAGCCACCGCTGGTGAATGCCAGTCGCAAGCCGGGCGAATGGCAAGTTTACGATGCGGTCTTTACCGCTCCCCGGTTTGATGAGCAGGGTAACTTGCTGCGGCCAGGGTACCTGACGGCGTTCCATAACGGCGTGCTGGTCCAGAACCATACCGAGATATTAGGCGATACCAAGTGGGATGTTCCACCGACTTATTCGCCACATGGTGAACGTGGGCCCTTCTCGCTACAGGATCACGGAAACCCGATGCGGTTTCGAAACATCTGGGTGCGCGAGATTCCTGAGCTGACTGCAAAGCGGCCTGCGAAGTAAGTGTGGCTAAAAAAAACACTTGTCAGCGATATACCAGATGGTTCACCAGACCAGCGACAACGGCGTGGGTATGGATGATGCTGTTGGGGGTGGCGGCACGTATTGTGCTAATGGTGACATTCCCGGAAGAGCTAATCGTTGACCGTGACGCGTATATCGGAGTCGCGAAAGGCGTTGCTGAGGGGGATGGGTTTTGCTCTCCCGGATCAACCGCGCCAACAGCTTATCGTCCTCCCGCATACCCGGTTCTGTTGGGGGTGATGTTGATCGCCGTGCCGCCCGTTTGGGCCGTGGCTACCGTGAACATTGCGTGCTTTATGCTAACTTGTTGGGTAACAGCGAGGCTTAGCCCGCTCAGATTGACTTGGTCATGCCTTGAGTGGCGTACCACCTCTGCAATAGCGGTTTGGGTTGTGTCATTTGATCTAGTGCATATTTATTATTCAGTTCAGCCGATGACGGAGACGCTGGCTACTCTACTAGCCGTTAGCTGGGTAGCTTCGGCGAGTGGCGTCCTCAGAGAGCGTGCTGCTTCTGACAAAGCTGGAATCTACACACTTTATCTGTTCTGGCTGGGCGCTGTTACGGGGATCCTCTCCCTATGCAGGCCTTCATTTTTGCCATTAGTGCTTGTGGCCGCAGGGTTTGGCTTTGTTTCAACGTATCAAACCGACGCGATTAAGCAGAAATTAGCATCCATTCTCCGTCGCGATCGCTTCGTTCAGGCAATTCGCAACATTGTAGTTGTGCTTTTGGGAGCCACGATCTTCCTGGCGCCGTGGGCTGTTCGCAATTGGTATAGCTTCGGTACTCCAATCCTCTCAACAACTCATGGTGGGTACACTCTGCTTCTCGCGAATAACCCCGTATTTCAGAAAGAAGTGGTAGATCGCGGTTGGAACAATGTGTGGCAACAGCAGTCGTTCAGTGATTGGCAGGAGCAAGTCGAAGCAAAACTGGCCGAGACACTGCCTCAGCCACAGACAGAGGTCTCTCGCGACCGAGCGATGAATAAGATGGCTATAGAATGGATGTCAGCTCATCCAAGCGATGTAGCAAAAGGGGTGCTGTTTCGTTGGGCACAATTTTGGAGCATGGTGCCACAAGGTGCAGAACGATCAGACGTCGCTAAGTGGGCCTGTTTTTTTTGGTATGCTTTGATTTGGGGCTTGGCAACGATTGGTGTTATTCGCGCAATCGAAGATTGGCCACAGCGGAAAACTTGGTTTGCACCGACAGCCTGTTTATTCCTCGTACTTATGGGAACACATGCGTTCTATTGGACGAATGCCAGGATGCGAGCACCGCTGACGCCGGTGATAGGGTTACTTGTGGCGAACGCAGCGCGAGTGACTGCTGAAGCGTGGGGAGGTGAAGCACCTCTCGACGACTGAAAACGGCCCGGTGATGAAGGTCCTCTTGCCGAGGATCGTCAAGATGGAGCTCAGTGGTGTAGGTGTCGACAAGTGGAGCCAAGGGGAATGGCACCGCGAACCTGCATCACCGGGATTCGTTTTTCATGACAGCCTCGCTTAGCGCGAAGGCTGCTGCAGTACGGCCGAAGAGAGTCGAGCGAGACGTTCAATTGAACCAGTTGATGGGATTCAAACTGGCGGTTCGAATTTTGGCAGAGGCAGCCGACACGGGGCGCGAGGTTGTAGGCATGTCTGGTGCCGGTGGAACAGGTTCGGGCAAAGGCTGAATCAACCCGGGAGTTGCTGGTTGGGTTGGTGTGGGCTGCAGTGACGGAGTTTGTGGCAGCGGGGGCATCACCGGGCCGGCATCGTGGCCGCCATAGGTCGAGTATTCGGGAGCGCGGTTCTGTTCGCAGGTGGGGTATGGCGAATGAGCGGCGTAGCGGGCTGAGTGGCAGCCACCACTAACGACCAGGGCCAAACCCAAAGCTGCGTGGCCAAAGACAAGGGCATTGAACTTCATGGCGATTAACCTTCCTGGCAAAAGCCGAGCCAGCCGCGTGGCTGGTGAGCTAACAGGCCCGCATGACCTGCGCAAGATGGCCGGAGCCGCAGGGGTTGTGCCTGGTGGTTGTGTCAGTGAGATGTAACAGAGATCACCAGCAGAATCGGCAGATTTGGGGAGGAGGCCTGAGGCGGGAATTGCTGCTGAACTGAATTTTACGGTTGCCGGTGTGCAGGTAGGATTCAGGCAAAACTTGCCGCCTGCGGGGAGAAGGATTGCCAAGCGACTGGTGGCCGGAACCGATGGGAGGGGTAGTGACGATTGTAGGGAGTGATGGTCGCGATCGTTTGGTTTGGACTCCAATTGTCTCGTGAGGCGACCTTATACTTTGAGGGATGCGACACCGGTGTTTGAAGTGTTCGGTACTGCGGCGACTTCATCAATTGCTTGGGAATGACGATCGATGCCACCATTGACATTCGAACCCTACTTTCGACCTCAAGTCTGGGGTGGGCGGAACCTGGCCACCACATTGGGGAAGTCGCTACCGGCCGAGGGGAAGTTTGGCGAGGCCTGGGAACTGAGCGCTCATCCGCACCATGTGAGCCAGGTAGCCGTTGGGCCTTGTGCGGGGAAGTCGCTGGTCGACTTATGGGAGACAGAGCGAACGAGCGTTTTTGGAATTGCCGCCCGGCACGAACCGAAGTTTCCACTGCTGGTGAAGTTCCTCGATTGTCATGAACTGCTGTCAGTGCAGGTTCATCCCAATGATGAGCAAGCAGCGCGGCTGATTGGTGACGAGCTCGGGAAGACCGAAGCGTGGATCATTCTGGATGTGGCAGAGTCGGGCCGCGTCTATGCGGGACTGAAGCCGGGGGTCGATGAAGCGATGCTGACAGCTCATCTGGCGGCTGGTACCGTTGACCAGTGTCTGCATGGTTTTAAGCCTGCAGTCGGGGACTGCGTGTTTTTGCCAGCGGGTACCGTTCATGCGGTGGGTGGCGGCGTGGTGATGGCAGAGGTACAGCAGTCGAGCGACGCGACGTTTCGGTTATTCGATTGGAATCGGCCGGGACCAGACGGCAAGCCTCGACAATTGCATATCGAGCAGTCTTTAGCATCGATCGACTGGACTGCGGGGCCGGTGGCACCCCGTCAGCCTCTCGCTGAAGCTTTAGCCAGCGAGCATCATGCAGAACGACTGGTTGAATGCCCGTACTTCCAGCTCACGCGGTACGACGGCGTGCAAAGCTTCATTACTGCTGACGATGATTCGTTCCAGATCTGGATTGGCCTGGGGGGCGAGCTCGACTACGAAGTTCAGGGAGTGACCGGCCGACTGAAGTTTGGGGAAACAATGCTGCTCCCCGCACGGTCTGCAGCCGTGAACTGGAAGCCGGTGGGAAGGGGAAGTGCACTGCAGGTAACAAGGTAGGTGGAAGTTTGATGCTTTATGGTTGAGAAAGCGGGGAGATTTGCGTTCGCGATGGAATCGAGTCTCTTTGCACTTGAGATGTCTCGGCCGAAGCCTGACCCGCGTTCTGAAGTCTCCGCTCGATTTTGAACGGCCCATAGAAGTGGTTCCAAAACCCTCTGGCGGAGCAATCGGGGCCATGATTTGCCGAGGGAATCCTGCTACCACCGGGTTTTGGAACAGTATCTAAAACAAAAAGCCACCCATAATGATGGATGGCTTTTTGTCATTCTCCAGCCGACTTGGGCAAGTCAGCGTTATGCTTTCACTTTCATGGCTTCAGCCAGAATGCGAGAGGTACTTTCACGCATAATGCGGGGATCAACCATCTCCCCTTTCTGCAGCGTATTGCGAATATCCTTACCGGAAATCGACACAGGCTTCTCGTCCTTATGACGCTCCATCAGGTCGACTCGGCCTGCCGAAGCATAGTAGGCAGCAAAGCCAACCTTGAGAGGCTGAATGAGCAATTCACCCTTTAGCTGATGGAAGATCTCCTGGGCATCGAAATCGCCCCAGATTGCTGATCCATCGGCATAAGGAACATCGGCATGCTTACGACCGATTACGATATGGGTGTAGCCCATATTTTGTCGGTAAATGCCGTGCATAATGGCTTCTTTCGGGCCGGCATAAAACATCTTGATATCAAGACCCAACAACACGACGCGATCGGGAACCGCCTCGTTACGTGGGCCCCACAGACTGGTATCGCTATCTCCATCACCAAGTTGCCGCTGTTCGATGAGGGCCTCGTAGGTCTGCATCCGAATCTCGGCGTTGACATCGTCCCCCTTCGTTTCGCCAATCAACGGGTTCAGAATCGCTCCGGCATTCTTACCACCTCGAATCAGCGTCTCGAGGCCGTACACCAGTGCGTATTCGTGAGCACGGTGCAGCGGGTTACGAGTCTGGAAGGCAACGCAGGCATTCCACCCCTTGGCCTTCACCAGTTCGCGCGTTTCGGTAGGACGCAGGACGTACTTCCCAAACTTCGAATTCTTCGGCTGCGGCAGAACGGAGATCTCTCCACCGACGAGATGCGACTTATCGGCATCCCCCTTCAGAACCATGTCGGCTCCGGGATGATCAACCCGATCGGTCAAATAGACCGACCGCAAATACTTCAGCTTAGGCCATGCGTAGACATCATTCAGGACCAGGGTAGCGACAATCGCGCCATCGGGTCCGGTTAGCGCTACCTTATCGCCAGCCTTCAGAGTTTTGGCCAATTCAGCAGTAACTGGCAGGGCGAGGGGAATGGTCCATGCATACAGTTTGCCATTGTTTTCGATGACCGATTCATCGAGTACACGATGATAGGCAGCGCTATTCATGGGGCCGGTGAGCGGGCTCAGGGTTCCATCACCAAACCGATACACAGTCGACAGGTCTGCGGCTGAAACAGGGACCTTGGGGAGAGCTTGTGCATCTGCCAAAAAGCCGGCCAGGTCGGCTTCTGCCACGGTGCGGTTAACAGGTTCCGAGAGGCCCCCGTGGGGCATAATCAAAAACGACATAAGATCCAGTAGTCCTCGCTGAGATGACGCTATTCTGTGCTCGCACGCCGGTTTGGCTTCACGCAGAACAAAACCCCATCAGGGTTTCGCCTCACTTCGCCAACCAAAGACAGCAAGCCCATGCTTGCCAAACACACGTTTGGCTTGGGAAATGCCAGTCGCTTGCCGGAACATAGGTGGAGGCACCCGAAAGTGCAAGACGTGACGGCAGGCCCGCCAAGACCGAAATTGGGCCAATTCGCCACGTCCACTTCAATAGCCTGAACCGAACTGGCAAAAACCCCCTTCTTCCCTTTCAGCCAATTTTGCCGAACTTCAATGTGGGAAACCTCTTCCGACGTATTGCCAATGCCAAACCTCGACTTCGCAAAACCTCGAAAAACTGTTACGTTCCCGAGCTGTCCACCTGAAATCCCGGCTGAAACACTTAGCGCCGCCGCAGAATCGGCCGGTTGCTGACAGTGGTTTTCAGCCAGCAGGATTAGCCTGCTGGTCGATAAATACAGAACGACGTTCGATTTTCTGGCCATTCGCCCCTTTCTCAGCAAGACAATTGCTAATGCCATTTCTCTGGCAACGAACCCGATTTCTACTGACTGCGGTCAACCTGACCGTGGCCGCTTCGGTCGTTGCTTCCGTAACTGGCTGCGCCTGGGTTGAGAAGCGAATCGTCCAGCGCGAAGCTCGGTGCGAAGCATTGTGTGCCCAGTCCAAAGCGGCTCAGGCCCGCGGAGAACTCGGCGAAGCCCAGCGGCTGGCTAACGAGGCACGTCGCACAAAACCAACCGATGTCGGAACGAGGCTTGAAGTGGCTGAAGCTCTCGCTGAAGCGGGGCAGTCTCAACTTGCGATCGCCGAACTCGAAAAGCTAAGTCGCGAACATCCACAAGATGCCGCCGTTCCTCTCAAACTGGCCGAACTGGCACAGCGATCGGGGCAAGATCGCAGCGCTGAAGATTATGCGAGAGAAGCATTACAGCGCGACCCCGGTCAAATGGCCGCCATTCGCCTCTTGGCAGAAATAGCAGAAAAGCGGGGCCAGCTTGATGACGCGCTCCATACGTATCACCGCGCAGCCGAGCTAGCCCCCGACGACCTGACCATCCACCTCCGATCAGCGGTCGTGCAGCTCAAGCGAGGAAACGCCGATCGAGCAGCCCCTGTCCTACGTTCAATCACTCAAAGCAGTCTGGTTGACGAAGCAACCCGCAACGAGGCCCAGTGGCAATTGGGTGCAGCCTATCTGCAATTGGAACGCTGGGAAGACGCGACCACATCACTCCAGTCAGCCGCAAGGCATCGGACTTGCACGGCTGCCGACTATTGCCTGATTGCCGAAGCCGAAGAACGAGCGGGCCACCCGGAACAAGCCGAACTCGCCCGGTCACAGGCCTTGCTCCTCGATGACAACCTCGCAGCGCAGTTTCCAACCGGCAATCAGTTCCCTAATCGGGCTATCACTGCCAGTGCATTGTCCAGCGCCGGTTCATCAACCAGCAGCTCCTTATCGAATGCTGGCTTCTTTGCACCAGCCAAAATCCCAAGCCCCACCTCCCAATCCGCCGCCGCCCAACCACGCAAATTGCACCAATAGCGGCAAGGCCAATCTTCGCCTCATCTGGGAGTTGGTATCAGAACCTGTTTTCAAATCTCTGACCAGCCGAACAGAACCTACCCGACCAACTCTTAACTGAGCCGACCACGCGAGTGGTCGGGTTCTTAAGCAATCGAGCCATTCACAACCCCCATTCAACCAGCCCGCTTCATTCCAACCCTTCCACCGGCCCAAAGGCCTCCAATGGAACAAGTTCAAATGGACCCATTTTCATTGAACCAGTCCCCGGCTTCTCGACGCGCCACATCAGCCAACGCCAGGCTTCGGGCGAAACCACTAATGACGGTCGGCCGTTCTCCGCATGCCCAACCCCAGCCCAGTGACCTTCGGGTAACTGCTGAACGGTGAGGCGGCAGGTCCCTGTCTGGGCGTCCCAAATCTTGACCGTGTTGTCCCAAGACCCCGACACCAGTTGGCCTCCATCGGGACTCCAGTCGCACGCACGCACCCCACGTGCATGCTCCTCAAGCGTGAGGCGGCACTTTCCAGTTTTGGCGTCCCAAATCTTGAGCGTGCTGTCCCCAGACCCCGACACCAATTGGTCTCCATCGGGACTCCAGCCGCACGCAAGCACCTCATTGGCATGCCCCTCGAGCGTGAGGCGGCACGTTCCGGTCCGGGCGTCCCAAATCTTCAGCGTGTTGTCCCCAGACCCCGACACCAGTAGGTCTCCATCGGGACTCCAGTCGCACGCAAGCACCCAACTTGTATGCCCCGCGAGCGTGAGGCGGCACTTTCCAGTTTTGGCGTCCCAAATCTTCAGCGTGTTGTCATCAGACCCCGACACCAGTTGGCCTCCATCGGGACTCCAGCTGCACGCAAGCACTCTATCGGCATGCCCTGCGAGCGTGAGGCGGCACTGACCGGTCCGGGCGTCCCAAATCTTGAGCGTGTTGTCCCAAGACCCCGATACGAGTTGGCCTCCATCGGGACTCCAGCTGCACGCATAAACTCCACCTGCATGTCCCTCGAGCGTGAGGTGGCATTGACTGGTCTGTGCGTCCCAAATCTTGAGCGTGTTGTCCCAAGACCCCGACACGAGTTGTCCTCCATCGGGACTCCAGCCGCACGCAAGCACCCTATCGGCATGCCCTGCGAGCGTGAGGCGGCACTGACCGGTCTGCGGGTCCCAAATCTTGAGCGTGTTGTCCCAAGACCCCGACACGAGTTGTCCTCCATCGGGACTCCAGCCGCACGCAGTCACC
>JAIXVG010000464.1 GCA_027483145.1 Planctomyces sp. | reverse complement strand
CTGTGAGCTGTGCGAATCGTCGAAGTGGACACTTTGTTTGAGCATGTTCACATCACAGCAGCCAAGTAGGGTCCGCTCCGCGGACCAAAACGTCGTTGAGCAGCTATCGAAGCAAAAGAATGATCCATTCGGCCCACACAGCGGACCCTACTTGGCTTGACTTTCCGAAGGTTTGATTAAGTCGGAGGCTAAACCTTATGGCGGCAATAGACTCATCTAAAATCAGCATGTCGGATAATGATGATTTTGTCACAATTATTGCTCGGTTTTGGGATGTGATCCTGCGAAGTGATGATGTTGACGACGATAGTGCGTCACAAGCCACAAAGTATGGAGCATTCGATGAAATAGGCTTTGCTAATGAGTTGCACGGCATGCTTGGCTACGACGCTCGTTCGTTCACTCCGAGCGATCTACTGAATGGAATGCGCGGCCTTGATGCACCTTGGGACAAACTATCATGGTCAGTGTCACAACATGTCGGCTCCTATTTGGTTTTGAGTCAGGACTGTGAGAAGATTGGCGTAGTGTTTGGTGTTGCAAACCTGTGCATTCTTTCTAACTGTTGTAAAAACGGAGCTTTTGACTGGTGGACCATCAAAGGTTCTCTTGAGTTTTTGGTTGAGTTGACGGATTTAGCTGGTAGTAGGTTGGTGGTAGAGCTTCTACGCAAGTTGTTTTAGCCGGGCGGGGTGGCATGCAACGCCGTCCAAGGCAGGGGTGGCCCAGACATCGCTTTGGATGTCTGGGTTGCAGAGCAACAAGAGGCATTGAAGATTCGCGCGGCGATTTAGAACGCCTTTCACGTGAGTCAGCTTCGCCGAGTCGATGACGTTCTGTATGTTCACTTCGTCACGTTCTTGTGTTACCACGGTCGACGCCTGCTCGATCACCATCACGCCAAGCGAATGCTGCTCGAAATCCTAACCGGCGAACTACAAACACTTGAATCCCGTGGAGGCAGGCCTGGTGGAGAAGCCGACCGAATGGCGGTGGGGTTCGGCGAATGGGTATTCTGAGAGAAGAACTGTCGGAATTCCGATCCAGTGGTTGGACTGCTGCGATATGGCCCTCTTGTTCCTTCGTCACACTGACGCTCAAAGCAGCGTTTGGGCCACCCGCCTCGGCAACCCAAACGAATATTCCAAGGGCCTTACGCATGCAGATTGTCCTCCGTCTTTCCATCAACATCTTCGTGCTATCGGCCGCTGTCAGCTCAATCGCCTGTTACGAAGCCGCAGCGATTGGTGATGATCAACCTGCTGCCCAGGGATTCGACCAAAAGGTGGCAGCGGAACGATGGCATACGCGCGTTATTGAACTCGATCGAATCCTTGCGAAGGATCCCGACAATCGGAGAGCCTTCTCCGAGCGGGGAGATTGCCACTTCTTTCTAGGGCACTTCCCGCAGGCGTTGTCCGACTACGACCAGATGACTGGGGATAACCCTCGTGAGATCGCCGGAAATTGGCGGCGGGGGATTGCCCTCTATTTCTGTGACCGGTTCCAGGAGTCAGCCTCGCAGTTTGATGCCTACCACACGATCGACCAGATTGATCGCGAAAACGGCATCTGGCGCTACCTGGCCGATACCCGCTCGCTGGGCATTCCGGCTGCCCGAAAAAACCTACTCGAATATAAAAAAGACGACCGCCCTCCATTCTCGGATTTGTACCTGTTGTTTGCCGGGACGAGGACCGAGCAAAATCTCCTCGATCAATTTCAATTGGGCCGCGACGCCGGAAACTCCCCCGAAAGCTTCTACCTCCGCCTTTACCTTGGTTTCTGGTGCGACTCTCAGGACTTGTCGCCGCAAGCCATCAGCCATCTCACCCTGGCAACAGCCGATGGCTGGCCCCAACGGGCGGGATACGGCCCCAACTTCATGTGGCATGTCGGACGGCTGAGGCTCGACCAACTTCGCCAGAAGTTGGAATCTGACCCGATCCCCAAACCCGAATAATCGGACTTTGGGTATTGTGGGATATTTATTGCGCCCGATTTTTCACTCGCAAGCCCCCCTCCTCCGTCGGTACAAAAGACGGTCTAGGAAGAAAAAGTAGTTTGTGCTATCCGGGTCGCCTTAGGAATGGCCGAAAACGGAGCGGCAGGCAAACAACGGGTATCGAGCAAAATCGATCGCCGACTTGGTGATCGAGCACTCGCTGCCCGGACAACTTGATGATCAACAACTGAGACCGGCTCAGAAAGCAGGATGCGAATGGATACGGTCAATTTGACTACTGGTAACTGCAACGCTCGGCAGTTTGGTACTGACGCTCCCGCCATGTCTGGTTGTCCGTTTGCCGCAAGTGCGCGATCAAACGAACGGCCACGGATTGGCAACGAATCGCTCGATGCGAACAGTGATGGCACGTTTGCAAGCGAGAACTGGACCATTCCCCTGATGCGCCCGTTGCCCGTAACCAAAGGCAGATTGCTCGACTTCCCGGACGATCCCGTCCGATGCATGCGTGCGCTTCACGCAGCCCACGGCCCGATTGCCGCCCTGGAAGAAGATGGGCAACGAATCCATTTTGTCTTTACCCCCGAATACAACCATCAGGTTCTAAGCGACCCGACCACGTTTCATTCGCGGTTCTTTGCCCTCCGCGGCGGCCGGAACTCATCCCAGCGGCGATTAACATCGGGCCTGCTGAGCATGAACGGGGATGAGCACAAAAAAAATCGTCGCCTGGTCATGGAAGCCTTCACCCGCAAAACGATCCTCGAATACATCCCCACTGTCTCGAAGCTAGTCGACGAAATGCTGGCCGAATGGCAGCCGGGCGATACGCGCGATCTCAATCGTGATATGACCGAACTGATGCTGCGAGTGACCAGCTCGATTCTATTTGGCGTCGATAATACCGAAATGGCCTATCGCATTGGCCGAATGGTCGATGAGTGGGTTCATATGAACCACGAACTGGGGATGGGCGCCTTTGTCGCCGACTCAACGATTTCGGGACGCTATTCCGAACTGCTCGACTATTCACAAAAGCTCGAAGAGGGGATTCTGGAACTCATCGAGCAGCGGCGACAATCAACACGCGATTCGCACGATGTTCTCTCGATTCTGCTGAGCGCGCACGCAGAAGACGGAGCGATTTCAGATGGACAGTTAGTCGGTCAAACTGCCCTGCTATTCGCTGCGGCCCACCTCACCACGGCCCATTCACTCGCCTGGACGATGTTTCTTCTCGCACAACATCCTCAGGTAATGAGCGAACTGCACTCCGAACTAACCACCGTCTTCGGCGATTCACTACCAAAAGGGGATAAGCAAGATTCGCTTCCCTATCTGGATCGGGTCATCAAAGAAAGCATGCGGGTCCTGCCCGCGTCCAGTTATTCGCAGCGTCTAACAAGTATGCCAACTCAACTGGGACCATTTGAATTGCCTGCAGGAAGCGCCGTGGTGTTCAGTCAGTTTATGACACACCATTCGCCTGATATCTATTCCAGCCCAGAGAGCTTTGTTCCCGATCGCTGGCTGACAACG
Source organism: Planctomyces sp. (assembly GCA_027483145.1). Taxonomy (GTDB): domain Bacteria; phylum Planctomycetota; class Planctomycetia; order Planctomycetales; family Planctomycetaceae; genus JAIXVG01. Next base: position 863 of record JAIXVG010000464.1, on the reverse strand, counting down.
ACCGCATCTCCTTACGCCTATTTACCCTTTGGATCTGGTCCACGCATGTGTGTCGGCGGACCACTTTCGCTTCTCATCATCAAGACCGCGCTTCCGAAGATTTTGACGAAGTACCGCCTCTCGATCGTGGCCGATTCATCAATCAATGGCAAAGTCATTTCGACCATGCTTTGCCCCACGACCCCCATCCCCGTAACGCTAGCTCCACAAGACGGCCAGTTTGCCGCCCACCCAGTCACCGGCAACATCCACGAGCTAGTCGACCTGTCTCACATTCCTTCTAGCGCAACCGCTACCGAAGCCCAACGTTCCGCCGCCTGATCAGTGACGTTCACCTTCCAAGCGACCTCTCGCAGCGGGCTGGATCCTTCACCGCCGCCGAAGGCATGAATACTTGAGCAAATGTTGTTAGGAACGGCTTGCGTCAATCAATACTGATGTGTAATGTGAATCCGACGGGGTTCTCCCGGTCTGAAAAATGAAACGCGACGTGGTCGATCCTTTCCAGCTGGCTTCAGCCTCGATGTTTCTCCGTCTGGGTTGGGGCATCTTCCCACTTTTCTCGTGAGGACTTCCAATGCTTAGACTACGAATTCGAGGATTTACGCTGATTGAGTTGCTGGTGGTTATCGCCATCATTGCGGTCTTGATTGCGCTATTGCTCCCAGCAGTACAACAAGCCCGGGAGGCAGCGCGTCGCACGCAGTGCAAGAACAACCTCAAACAATTGGGGCTAGCGGCTCACAACTATCATGACACATTTTTGACCTTTCCGATTAATCAAAGTTACGGCGGCGTCATCGGAAGTACAACGGATCCTTACCGCGGGCTGGGGACCACAATTTTTGTGGGCATGTTGCCAT
>JAIXVG010000269.1 GCA_027483145.1 Planctomyces sp. | reverse complement strand
TGGTAGGTGCAGGGGTGGGGTATGGCGTTTATGAGTTATTGCAAATTGAGTTAGTCCATCATGTTGTGTCCGAGCAACTGGAACTGACCGAGCTACGAACACAAATTATCAGTGGAATATTCGGCCTGTTGGCAGCATTAACCATTCGCGCGGGTCTTTCGGGAAGCGAACCAGGCGAAGTGAAGAAGCGAAGTCCTATCGGCAGCTTTATGTATTGGTTCAACCTGGCGGTGGAGCAGGTAACGAACGGGTTTACCAGCATTGTCAGCCTGATTGTGACCCGGCGACTATTGACGATGGCTGCCGTAGGGATCTTTGGCTATGGGATTCTGGTCGTTAATCAGGTCTTACCGGCTGGATTCATTCCGCTGGAAGATCAGGGGGTCATTTATGGAATCATCCAGACACCGCCAGGATCAACGCTCGAATACACAAACGACAAGTCGCATGAACTGCAAAAGATTTGTAAGGAGTTTGAAGAGATTACGTCGGTGACCTCGCTGGCTGGCTACGAGATTCTGACCGAAGGTCGCGGCTCGAACGCGGGGACATGCCTGATTAACCTGAAGCCGTGGGCCGAGCGGGAACGCACCTCGAAAGAAATCATCGAGGAACTCGAAAAACGGGGTCGCGAGATCCCCAACGTCAAGCTGGAGTTTTTCGAGCCTCCGGCTGTGCCCGGTTTCGGCGCAGCGGGTGGATTCTCGGTTTGTTTACTCGATAAGACAAACAGCGGCGATTATGACGCCTTCGGCAAGGTGACTGAACAGTTTTTGGAAGCACTTGGTAAGAGAAAAGAACTCAAGGGGATTTTCACTTTTTTTGCCAATAACTACCCTCAGTATGAGATCATTATCGACAACGACGTTGCGATGCAGAAAGGGGTGTCGATCGCTGACGCCATGGATAACTTATCTATTGTTGTGGGGAGTACGTGGGAGCAGGGATTCATCCGCTTTGGGCAGTTCTACAAGGTTTATGTTCAATCGTCTCCCGAGTTCCGGAGATACCCAGAAGATCTCGATAACATGTTTGTCAAGAACGCCAATGGCGAGATGGTACCGTATTCGTCGTTCTGCAGAGTTGAAAAACGGCAGGGGATGAACGAAATCAATCGTTACAACCTGTATACAACAGCCATTATCCAGGGAGCACCGTCAACTGGTTACAGCAGTGGTCAGGCAATTGCAGCCATCGAAGAAGTAGCCAAAGAGACATTGCCCTATGGTTATGGAATCGGCTGGCAGGGGCTGTCTTACGACGAAGCGAACAAGGGCAATACCGCCATCTACATTTTCTTGATCGTGGTCGTCTTTGTGTACCTCGTGCTGACTGGTCAGTACGAAAGTTTCCTATTGCCGCTGGCGGTGATTTTGTCGCTGCCAGTTGGATTATTGGGCTCATTCCTGATGTTGAAAGGGATGGGACTATCCAACGACGTTTACTGCCAGATTGGACTGGTGATGCTGGTGGGTCTATTGGGAAAAAACGCTATTCTGATTATTGAGTTTGCCGTGCAGCGTCGGCACGAGGGACTCAGTATTCGTGATGCGGCGATCGAAGGTGGGAAGCTTCGCTTTCGGCCGATTGTGATGACATCGTTTGCATTCATCGCCGGACTGATTCCACTCGTAAAGGCAACCGGTCCTGGGGCAATCGGGAACCGAACCATTGGGACGACCGCAGTCGGCGGGATGCTAATGGGAACCTTGATCGGGATTTTCGTGATTCCCGGGCTCTACTATCTGTTCGCCAAGCTGTCTGATGGCCGGAAGCTGATTCAAGATGAGTCTGACGAGCCTGTCTCCGAAACATTTGAGCGGCATACGGAAGCTCGACACTAACGCGTCAGAAGTTGCCACCAATCGAACGGCACTATCACGTCTGAACCGCGGTGCTAATGCTCTCCTTCGCTCCCGGGCCCAGCGATGCGTAGCGTCAGTTGATCGAGTTCAGTTCGACAACTGCGAGCTACTAACAAGTTTCAGGTCCATTTGTGCGGATTGTAACGAACCTGCCACGGGCTGAATCAATTGACCGCAATATGTAAACCGATCACCAGCGACCAAGCGACCGTTCTATGCCAGCGACCCCTTGATCTCCATTTCTGGATGGTTGCCCAATCAAAACCAGTCCAGATCGAGGCGTTACATCGATTGCCAAGTCCGAGCCTGTGAGTTTCCTTACGGCCTAACTTGTTGCGGGATTTGGGCTATCGCAATAATGCCGCAAAATGGGCGGTCGCAATCCCGCCTTCCGCGAGTCAACCTCGACTCGACCCCGCCGTTAATTCTTTCTCCTGCGGTGGTTAAGCGACTGTCAAACTGTGACGGTCGACGTCGTCGAAATCGGCTGCAAGACCCTTCGAGGCCGATCATTCGCGGCGGCTAGCCGGCCGTATGGCCGATAACTCCGATACTAGTCGCCTTGTCTCTTGACAAGGACGGCTGGTTCACTGTGTGCGGGACATACAGCCTTTACCGGTTATGCGGCGTAGTTGAGATCGTATGATTCAGCACTAAAGTCCGTACACCAGTTTCTCGGCTGAAATCGATGGATCGATTTTGGTAGTTCACAGCTCATAGGGTTATCGCAAGGGGTGTCCAGTTCGCCCTTTGTTGATTAACTCTGATTGACAGGAAGAGCCGCCATTTGGTGGCAGTCAAGGATGACGCGATGAACCCATTCACTCGCTTCGGGCAGCCGATGCTGCTTCTATTGCTGCGCAAGGCAGCGATGGTGATGTTGTTGGCGATGACTGCGGGGATGCAAACAGGCTGCCATCTTCCAGGCCTGCGAGGTGCAACCGCAGGGGCCAGTTTACCAAACGACTATCGCGGTTTGACGGATGTCGAGAACTCGAGTCGGCTGACTATCAACGAGTTCTTCAACGACGCGGAACTGACCGAACTACTGGTACGGGGAGTTACTCAGAACCAAGAGCTGAGTATTCGCAACGAAGAAATTCAGATCGCACAGAACGAAATTCTGGCCCGCAGAGGGGCGTACCTTCCATTTGTTGGTGTCGGCGCAGGTGGCGGCTTTGATCGCACGAGCAGATTTACGCCATTGGGTGCCGCAGAAGATCAGTTAACCGCTCCAGGTGGTCGGCGATTTAACGATCCCCTTTCAAATACCCGGCTCTCTGCAGACCTGGTATGGCAGGTTGATATCTGGAAGCAATATCGCAATGCGCAGGCAGCTGCAACTCAAAGGTACCAGGAAGCGGTTGAGGCCAGAGACTACTTTGTAACGAAATTGGTCGCAGAGATCGCCGAGAACTATTATGAACTAGCCAGCCTGGATCAGCGGTTGGTCTACCTGAACGATACGATTAAGATTCAAGAGCAGAGTCTGGCTGTTGCGAAAGCTCAGAAGGAAGCCGCACGTGGAACGGAGTTAGGCGTTCAGCGGTTTCTGGCTGAGGTTCGCAAAAATGAAAGTCAACGGCTCATTATCGGGCAATCGATCATTGAATCCGAAAACCGCATCAATTTCCTGGCAGGCCGTTTTCCAGAAGCAATCTCGCGACGCGGCTGGAACTTCATCAAGCTTGATTCGCAACCACTACGTGTTGGGTTTCCGGCCGAGCTGTTGCAAAACCGAAAGGACATTTTGGCAGCTGAGCGTGAACTGGCTGCCTCAGGCTTAGACGTTTTGGTAGCCAAAGCCAATTTCTATCCCAAACTGACTATTACCGCGAGTGTTGGCTATGAAGCATTTAATCCCCGTTACCTGTTCGACCCGGGTTCGTTTATTGCCGGGGCCGCTGGTGGGCTGGTAGCACCATTGATTAACAAACGGGGTATTCAGGCAGAATACATGAACGCGAATGCACGGCAATTGCAGGCCGTCTACAACTATCAGCGAACGGTGTTGAAAGCTTTCACGGAGGTTGTCAACAGTCTGTCGAAGGTCGACAATTATCGCCGAAGTCTGGAGATCAAGAAGCACCAGGTTGAGGCGCTCGAATCGTCGGTGGAAGTGGCCACGAACTTATTTCAGGGAGCCCGTCCCGAAGTTGAGTATGTCGATGTGCTGTTTGCCCAGCGCGATCTGCTGGAAGCACGAACCGCATTGATTGAGACAAAGCAACAACAGCTAAAGGCCATTGTCGATACCTACCAGGCACTCGGCGGTGGGTCGTTGTTTATGGAAGAATTGTTGGGCGATGCAGGAGCCGCAATGC
>JAIXVG010000045.1 GCA_027483145.1 Planctomyces sp. | reverse complement strand
CATACTGATCCCATTCGACAACGGTTTGCTTAAGTGGCTGGGCCACAATCACTTTTGGCGGTGGCATTTTGAACGGGGGAGGCCCGCCGGGGCTGCAGCCGGGAAGAAGTCCCACGATTACCAGATACAAACCAACCCAACTCCAGCAGCTGGACATGGTTTGGGGGGACGACGAAATTCTGGTGGCTTGCGGGTGAGATACCAAATTGGGGTGAGCTCTCATGGAATCGGGCCGTTTCACGAAATGTAACCGTTCTGGTACGAGATAAGGATCACAGTTCACTATCGTGGCCTTCTAAAATCAAGTGAATTCACAAGAAACAACGAAATGGTTACTCGAACCAATCGTGGTGTTTGCAATTGATTCGATTTCCAGCCGCGTTGGAAATGAAGCTGGTTTGCAAATGACTTTTGCCAACCAGCTAAGTGGGGTTAGCTAGGGAGCCGTGCAGGGAAGCAATCAAAGCATTTACAAGTCCCCTCACTATTACTGGCGGGGTTGCGCGAGTTTTTGAAAATTTTGGGGCATCGAAGCAAAGTGAGTTGGTTGTTGGAGATAGGCTTTGCGTCGATGCACTGGAAAGATGCCACAAATGGGCAGATTTCAGAAACTGTGCTTCGGGATCTAGGGATTGCCAACTTTGTAACAAGGGTGCCGGGTCATTTCAGGTAGTGCTAGGAAAACGGGGTAAAACGGACTGGAAAGTGGGGTATTGCGTCAGTACCTTCGCAGGAGAGTTTCGAGGGTTTTGGCTTGGCTCGACCGACCTCGTAACGATCTGCAACCAGCCAGCAGTCACGTCGCTTGGCGTGTGCAGACTGAGATCCACTTTGGTGTGGACTTGCGCCACGCCAGTCGTGTGGCAGTTACCATGTTTGGCGACTGAACTGGAAACGTCTGAAACTTTGCACTTAAGGAATTGTCCGCCGAATGAACACCACGAAATTTGGTCCTAAAAACGGCAAAAAGGCCCTCGTTACTGGCATCACCGGCCAAGATGGATCGTATCTAGCAGAGCTGCTGCTGGAAAAAGGCTATGAAGTCTGGGGGGTTATTCGTCGGTCGTCTTCGTTTAATACTGGGCGAATCGATCACATCTACCAAGATCCACACCAGGCCGATTTGCGGCTGAATTTGTGTTATGGCGATCTCAATGACTCGTCATCCATCAATCGAATTCTCAAGATCGTTCGTCCGGATGAGATCTACAATCTTGGTGCTCAATCCCACGTGAAGGTCTCTTTTGACGTCCCTGAGTACTCGGGTGAAGTAACCGGTCTGGGTTGCGTGCGTGTTCTTGAGGCGATGCGTGAGCTGGGCCTGATGAACTGCCGTTTCTATCAAGCTTCGTCTTCAGAGCTGTACGGGAAGGTCGTCGAAACCCCGCAGAAGGAAACGACCCCGTTTTACCCGCGTAGCCCTTATGCGGCAGCGAAGGCCTATGCTTTTTACATTACCCGGAACTATCGCGAATCGTATGGAATGTTTGCGGTCAACGGGATCTTGTTTAATCACGAGTCACCACGCCGAGGTGAGACATTCGTTACTCGCAAGATCACCCGGGCCGTGGCTTCAATTAAGCACGGGATTCAAGATTGTCTGTACCTGGGTAACCTTGATGCAAAGCGAGACTGGGGCTATGCCGCTGACTATGTTTACGGTATGTGGCTGATGCTGCAGGCTGATGTCGCTGATGATTACGTATTGGCAACTGGAGAGACGCACACCGTTCGCGAGTTCTGTGAGCTTGCGTTTGGTCAAGTGGGCCTGCCAATTCGCTGGCAAGGGAAGGACGATGCGGAAGTTGGTGTTGGTCCTGATGGGCAAGTTTTGATTCGTATCGACCCTCGCTACTACCGTCCGGCCGAAGTCGATTTGCTGCTGGGTGACTCGACTCGTGCCCGAAAAGAACTTGGCTGGGATCCTAAGGTATCGTTCCCCGAGCTGGTGAAAATGATGGTTCAGCACGACATGGAAAAAGTTCGCGGGGGAAGGAATCTGGAATAAACCATTACTGAATGGTTTGGGTCAATAAGTTGAAAAGGCCTCTTGGACCAAACATGGTCTGGGGGGCCTTTTTGCTTTCTGGCTGTCAACTGCAATTTAGGCCAGGTGGCCGATTCTGCCCCTCCAACTGGCAAACTGGGTACAACGCTCAAAGTTTTCTTAACAAATCAATTTGACTGGTCGATTTCTTCTAGTAGATAATCCGGGCCGAAAGCTGTCTGCTGGGAAATGCGGGCAGTATGAGGAGCTGGATTGATGTCGCCCCGGCGGAAGTTTCGCGTCTCGACTGCTGTTGGAGCGTCTTGCGGTCCATTCCTTCCTTTACGATGTGACAGGTTGATTAATGAAGAAGAAAGTCTCGTCGAAGAAGGACGCATCCAGTCTGCCAGGATTGCGATTGTTTGTGGGGGAGGATGCGGCGCCATTATCGCAGCCCGGGCAGATTCCAGTTCCGCTGGCGGAGTTTAGCCGAATCGTCACTGATGCACTGAAGTCGAACCGGTCGTGGTTAGACGACTTTCGAGACGAAGATGTTCTGGTCAGCCCTGACCTGTTTGAGGTGCTGAATGCGTATGCACATTTGCGACCTGCGGGCTAACGACCGGTTTTCCCAGAGTCTTGTAGCCAGCCCTTCCATGATCGCTGAGCATGTGGCATCAAAATCTCGCTGAGCCGACCACGCGAATGGCCGGGTGCATTCGTTCTATGTGGACGATGCACAAAATCCGGCTTTTGCACTAACCGTCAAGGACTGGCCGTCAAGGACTGGTCTAATCTCAGTTGGCCGCTGAATAGCCGCCGCGGTTGTCTTCAAAATTGCTTCTGAGTGACCCGCGAGAGCGGATGATGCGGCCTCTTGCTGCTTCGCAGCCCAGCCACGAGATGGCCGGGCCACCCGAGATAGATAATCCGGGCGAGTGTCACGACCTTTCGCCCTGTCAAAGCTTCTTTGGGAAGTTCCCTTGCTGGCGCTGCCGGCTAACAGTCGTTCCCTCCAGTATGTTCCGCCGACGCTTTCTTTTTCAACGGCTGGGCGAGCGAGGGCAAAGCTTGGCCGCTTGCCTTTGTGAACATTTCGACACGTAGCGACTGGAAAGCCTTTTCAGTGCCGGGTAGATTCCAGGGCGGCGAGGCGAAATGGCTTGAGTTGCCCATGATCCGTGACGAGGCGTTCAGCGTTTGTCTCTGGAATGAAGCGACTTGGGCCTTGAGCTGAGTTTTCTGCACCCGTGGTTTGCACTTTCGATCTCTCGATGAAGGATTCCTGTGACTACCTCCCTGGAAAGCCAGTCCAAGATCACCCCTCCTAGCGATCGTCCGATTTATCTGGTGTCGTACCCGAAGATCGTGCTGCTTTATCCGACGTTTATGGTTTCGGTGTTGGCCACATTCCTTTCGATGTGGTTCGGCGGCGACAACGTTGGCATGCAGTCGGTGATTGGTGCAACGTTTTTGGTTGTGTTTGGCCTGAATCTGGTTGTGCTGGCGTTTGATTTTCCCCGAACGACGTCGCTAACCCTCTTCTTCTTTATTGCCGCATTGATCATGGGGTTGGTGCTGTTGTTTCGCTCGTACCCGGATATCTTGCCGGCACTTTCGGCATTTTTGCGGTCGATCGAGCCAGTTGCGAATTCGACCTTCTACGGTCTGTTTACATTCATGTTGACGCTGATTTACCTGGTGGTCTTGGCCATGGTGCGGATGGATTACTGGGAGGTTCGGCCGAACGAGTTGCTGCATCACCATGGTTTCCTGAGCAACTTGGAGCGATTTTCTGCTCCCAATTTGCGGATCAGCAAAGAGATCAGCGACGTTTTTGAATACATGTTGCTGCGCAGTGGCCGGTTGATTCTGCACCCAAGCAACGAGCCACGGGCCTTTGTGCTCGACAACGTGCTGTTCATCGACAAGAAAGAAAAAGACATCACTCGAATGCTGGGCTCGCTGCAGGTTTCTGTGAGAAACGAGCCTACTGAAAGCTAGGTTATTTGGCACATGGTGAGGTAATGGCTGCTCGGTCACACAACTGAACGCCAAGGCAGTCGTTGGCCTCACCAGAGTTTTCGAGTAACTGATCACGTCACAAAGAAACCGAGGATTGGCATCGTCGGCTTGCTGGACCTCCGAACGAGGTGCTGAGGTCGATCGTTGAACCTGCGATAGAGGTCTTTTACCCGATGTGGCGAGTGTTGGTTCTGTTTGTAGTCGTCGGTACCGCGATCGGATGCCCAAGTCCGTCGGCCGACCAATTGGCTGGCCCGGAAGTCTTGCCGCTGGCAGGGCAGAATGTTGAGATTGTCGCGCCGGCTGACTGGAAACTGCCTGCCCGCTGGGAAGTATTCATCCAGGAATGGTCGAGCCAAACGGGTGTGACTGTTAGTTGGAACGAATACAAGCTGCCGTTGGCACCAGCCAGCTTGGCATCCCCTCCATCGGGGGGGCGGGTTTTTGTCATCCCGTTTGAGACCGTGCCGGTGCTTGATGAGTTGAGGTTGATTAGCCGGCTACCAGTGACGGTGACCGAGCCAACCGACTTGTTTGCGGGGGTGCGGGAGCGAGTCTTTTATCGACACCGGCAGCCGATGTTTGTGCCAATTAAGGTTCCGTCGCTGGTCGTGGGCTATCGTCGCGACTTGCTGGAAGGGGCTGGCAAAAGTGTTCCGCGGACTTGGGAGGAGTATGACCAGCTAGCGAGTGAGCTGTCGACATGGGCACCGGGGCTGGGTGTGATGGAGCCGGTTGGCTCCGGACACGAAGCGACCTGGCTGTTTGCTCGCGCGGTTCCAGCTGCCAAGCATCCCTCGAACCTGTCGGTGTTCCTGGATATTGATTCGGGGCGGCCGTTATTGGGGGAGCCGCCGTTTCTGGAGTCGCTGACTGCAGCTGTGGAGCATGTCAGCCAACTGAATCCGAGGTCTCGAAGCGCGTCGCCGACTAACTGCTTTGAGGGGCTACTGACCGGAGAAGCGGCATTGGCCATCGGCTATTTCGATGAGACGGAACCAGGCAATCGCGAACGGACCGGGAAACTTGGATTCGCGATGCTCCCTGCTTCGCAAAGGGTTTACGATGTGACCCGGAAGGCTTGGATGCCGGTTGCGGAACGGAACTTAGATGTTCGTCCGCAAGCGATTGGGCCGGGCGTCTGGGGGCTCTCTGCCCAGGGGGGGACCGATAAACTGCCAGAGGATTCCGCCTCAAGTCAACTGGTGTCGTTACTGGCTGGTCCGCTGTTTGAGCAGGCGTTTGGTGCGAATGAGCGGTCGTTATGCCGTGAATCGCAGCTTGATTTGGCCAGCCGCTGGTGCCCTGGCGATTTGACTGCAGTTGAAGCGGGGGACTACATCGATACTGTTGCTCAGTCGCTACGAAACAATGGTATTCTGGCGACCAACCCGTTTGTGGGAGGGGAGGCGTTGCTCGACTTGACCAGCCAGGCGGTTAAGCGGGTGCTTGGTGAAGGGGCTTCTCCCGAAGCCGAACTGAAATTGGTCGTGGAGAAGTGGGAAGATGTCAGCAAACAGTGGGGAACTGAGGTTATTCGTGACAGTTATCGAGATGCTTTGGGGCTGAGGCCCATTAGCCGCGCGCCGCGTGATGACCTCAGTGGCCGATGAGGTTTTGGTTTACTTTACTAGTTGGCATAAAGCGAAACAGCCAAGGCATACTTTGCCTTGGCTGTTTCGCTTTAAATGTTAATCGCTGACTGAGCGCAGGCTGTTAACCGCGCGGTCACGTCAGGAGTTAGTTCGCTGCAACGGCTTCTTCGGGGACTGGAACGGCTTGAACGTTGACGCGGCGGCCGATCTGGTCGAAGTAGACTGTTCCGTCAACGAGCGAGAAGAGGGTGAAGTCGCGGCCGAGACCGACGTTGCGGCCTGCGTGCCAACGAGTCCCGCGCTGACGAATGAGAATGTTCCCTGCGAGAACGGCTTCTCCTCCGAACTTCTTGACGCCAAGGCGTTTTGCCTGTGAATCGCGACCGTTACGGCTGGAGCCTTGACCCTTCTTATGTGCCATTTCACTTCTTCCCTAGCGCGATTCCTTGCGCTTTGACTGATGCTGAGGGGGCATGCCGCTAAAGCAACGCCCTTCCTGCCCTAAAACGTGTGTCGACCGTGGAAACTTCCCACCGGCAAATTGAAGACCGCATTTTGGCTGACGGGCGAAAGAATTGCAAGGTTCTTGCAAACCGTCTGGGGAGTGTTAGTTATGGAAACGGGAGCAGAGGATTACTAGCCAGCCCTCGCAAGGCCCAGCCACCACAACTCGTGCCGTAAAGCTTTACGCTACCGGTAGATCCAGCTTGGCTGGCCATCGGGGACAATTTCGACTTCGCTTTGGTTGAAGCGGTCGCCGCGCCGCCAGTATTTCTGCATGATGGTCTTGTTGAGGATCGATGTGCTGCCGTCGGGCTGTTTGACAACCTGAATTCCGTTCGAAAAGCCGGTCATGTAAACGGTAAAGCGATCGGCGTCGGGGTTGACTCCCCGAAAAATAGCAACTCCTTCAATTCCCTTACGACCTGACCCCGTCTTGCCGGCCTTGGGAATCGGGCCGGTCACGTCGACGCTCCCCAGGTAGTTCCCTTTCTCGCGACGGTTGATTGCCTCCAGGGCTTCCGGGCAAAGGACATCGGTATAGAACTCGGGGGAGTCGGTGTCGTTTGTGACTAGCACGAATTCGGGGACGAACATCGGGGGTTTGACCGCCGGGTCGAACTCGTTAACAGGTGCGTTTGTGTCCTTTCGGTCAGCCAGTTCGCGGGTATAGGCCCGGTAGACGATGTACCAGACGTATTCGGGCTGCTTTTTGCCCGTGATGGGGTCGGTGACTTCGATGGCGATTTGTCGCATCGGCTTGAAGTAGAGGTCGAGAATCCACAAATCGCTTTGGGAGGTCAGCTCTTCTGCCCCGACGACGCCGTCGAAGCGAGTTTCGCCGCCGCGCAGAACTTGAGCATGGGCCGTGGCAGATTCTCCCGACCAGACGAGGGAGGCAAGTACCAATGTCCAAACAGCGCTGTGGGAAGTATTGAACATCATCAGTCGCGATCGCCTCACGAAACGTCCTGGCCGGAAACTCGTCACAATCGACACTTCAGGGATAAACCCTATCGGGGGCAGCAGCAAAGTTTGATGTACTTCGCCCGCCGTCGGGATTATCGACCCTGAGGCGGGGCGTGGTCAATTCGATTTGAAGGGCCCCTCCCCTTTCGAGGTGGTTTGGGGTGCCGGTATTGCCAGTTTCGCGGGGAGGAGAGGGACTGATGATGTGATCTGGCAGGCGATTAATTCAGGTCGTTGCCGGTGAGCAGTTTTTCGATGGCGTCGGCTCGGTGGGCAACTTCGAGGACGCTTTGGCGAATTTCGAAGGCGTCGACGGTTGCCCGGGGGTAATTGTCCATCATGACGAACACGAGACGATCATCGATTTCACGTATTCCGATGGCGCCATGCACAATCTCGGAATTGAGGCGAAGGGCCGATTCGTAGTAGTCGGGGACTGCTTCGCAGCAGATGCTGGAGATGGTGAGAAGTTGATCGGCGATGGCGTGGTCGCTGGGTTCTACAAACGCGATTTGCTTGCGGCCCTGTGGTAGTTGAAGGACAAGGCGAAATCGTTCGCACCCGGGATCTTTCGACCACTTAATGTCTTGATAGTTGGCGAAAGCCGAACTGATCAGGGTTTCTAAATCTTTTGTTTGGCCCATAACCGCTTCGAGGAGTGCCAAGGCATCGAGGGCGGAACGGGGGCGATTTTCGGGACTGCGGGCGAGGAGGGTATGAACGCATTCTGCGACTTCGAGCGGAACACGCTCGTTTAACTGTCGGACTGGAGGGACATCGTACTGCGATACTTGTTTGATAAGGGTGAGAGTGTGGTTTGTGGGGAATGGGGGCCGGCCGGTCAGCATGGAGTAGAGGCAGACGCCGAGCGAATAGAGATCGCTTTGCGGGGTTGCGGGGGCGCCTTCGAAGAGTTCGGGGGCCATGTACTGGGGCGTACCTGCCAGTTGTTGAGGGCGGCCGTCTTCAAAGTGGAGCCGTTTTGCGAGGCCAAAATCGGCAATTTTGGGGACGCCGCGATGCGTAAGGAGAACGTTCTCGGGCTTGAGATCGCGATGCAAAATCCTTTCGTGATGGGCAAGGCTCAGGCCGTCGGCAATTCGGCTGGCGATTGAGACAGCACGCAGGGGAGCGAGCGGACCTTCTTCGCGAATTAACTGCTGTAGCGAGTATCCGGCGACGAACTCCATTTCGAGATAGTGGAAACCGCCAGCCTCACCAATGGCGTGAGTAGTCACGATGTGGGGATGAACAAGGGCTGCGGCAGCGCGGCCTTCCTCGGTGAATCGCTCGATGTAGGCTGGGTCTAATTCGCCTTGCCGGGGTGCCAGGACTTTCAAGGCGCAGTACCGATGCAGCTCCTGATGTTTGGCGAGATAAACACGCCCCATGGCCCCTGCCCCGAGGAAGCCTTCAATGTTGTAGATTCCCAGTGTTTGGCCCAAGAGTGGATCGGGACCTTCGGAGCTAAACACCGACCCGGTGCGGGCCGGATCGGCGGCTTTGGCTGCACGGATTGCCAGGTCGGTCGCAGGGAGAAGGCTTGATCCATCGTCGAATACCATGGGCCGCTCCGGGTTGAAGTGAAATGGAGCCGCCTGGTCTACAGGGGCTTGATGGTTACCCGCGATTTTGAAGGTGGTAGGCCAGTTGCGGAAATCTGCGAATGGATTTCATACCGGGATTGTACTCGGAGCGAGAGGTGAAGTCTTTAGTGGGATTTGGATGTTTCAAACGGGACTCCAATTCAACTGATTCCGCTTTCGAGATTGAGTCGTCGACGCGAAATTTGAGGTCGATCAGTTATTAAATTGAAGAGCCCGATCGCTGTCGCAATTTGTTTGCCGGGGAGTGGAAGACTTGTTCTGCGATCGCTGGCAGGGTTTGTTGCCCGAATTTGAATTCGAGAACATAGTAGAACTCGACGATTGGCATCGTCGGCTCGGCGAGTCACTTGGTCCCGGTCCCCCCTTGGGGGCATCTACGAATCGACGGGCCACGTCACGCATGAGAAACGAGGTTCCGAGACGGGGATGGCTGGAGAGAATCTCTCGATTGTGTGGGGTGAGGGGCGGGAATTTCGCGAGGCTGCGGGGATTTGTTGTTTCCCAATGGATCGTTATGTGACTAGGCTTTAGGGATGCTCAGGCCAACGAACCTTGATTCTTCAAGAACACCAATCGTCATGTCGCAAGCCGCGTTTACTTTGGGCGAGACACAGGGGACTTCACCCGAGAAGGGGGCCAACTTGATTCTGGCAGGCCCGCTGGAGTCGTTGGGCTGGATGGTTGGTTTCTGGACATTGCATATTGCCCTAAGTGTTTTTTTAGGTGCATCGCTGTTTATCGTCCGCGAAATCCTGGGAGAGCTGGCGCGTAATGGGCAGGCGATTCCGTTTGGTGACGAGATTGCTGACAGCCTGTTTTCGGTTTTGCTGATTGGCGAGATGGTGGGAGTAACGCTGCTGACGATGTTGATGGTGTGGCTGCGTTACGGCCGGGTAACCCTGTCGGTGCTCGAGTTTCGGCCAATGTCGCTGTTGCATGTGCTGGCGATCGGGCTGCTTGTCTTTCCGGTGGGAATTGTGGCCCAGGTGGTTTACCAACTGGCGAGTAGCGCGTGGCAAATGGTGGTCGAGAAATTCCCGCTGCTCGAGTTTGTTGACGCCGTTAACTCGGTCGAGCAGGCGAGTATGCTGGTTGATCAAGTTCCGTTTGCGGTGCTGATCCTGTGCATTGCGGTTTGCCCTGCTATTTGTGAAGAGCTGGTCTTTCGTGGAGTGATTGGAAAGGGATTGGTCAGCCATTGGGGATGGCTGGCCGGGGTTGTGGTCTCGGCCTGCATGTTTGCAGCGATGCACCTGCATCCAGCGCATGTCATCGCGGTGCTGCCGGTGGGGATTTGTATCCAGCTTATCTACATGTGGTCTCGCAATTTCTGGTTGCCAATGCTGCTTCATTTTGCGAACAACTTCTGGGCCTGCACGGGAGAAGCACTTGAGGGAGCAGTCGGAGGATCGCTGGTCGATTTAGACTCGTCGTACATTGTGGGGCTAGTTGGCTCGTCTCTGGTGGCGATTGTTGGGCTGATGTTCTTCTTGTATGCGAGCCGCTATCGGCTCGATGATTCGCCAGATGTGACGATTGAGCAGGCGACGACTGGTCCTGAGGCGGCCAGAGTTCGCTGGACCTCGCGGCCTGACCTGGCGGCGTTTGTGGTTGCTGGGAGCACACTAGTGGTCTTCGCCGGGTTTGTGGCAGCGACGGCCAGCGAGATCGAGGGGGCGGGGGCTCAGTTGCCTCCTGTCGGGGCAGAGCAGCAAATGGCAGAGCCTGAAGAGTGAGGGTGGGGACCGATTGAGCGATTCACGGGGTTGGTGCTGGTCCAAAAGATCTTTGATCATCATCCCCAGAAAGGTCCTCAAACAATCGAAGAATCCCAGGAGTAACCCTTGCGGTTTGGCGAGTTTGGCAATGAGAGATTACGCAGATCCGAGGGAACTCGTCCCATGCTCGCCTGAAATCGGATCCCAAACCGGGATCAACCCGTTCTGGGAAGAATCCGGGTGGCGGCGGCGCTGTTTTAGGAGCCCCCGGGTTAAAAACCCCAGTTGTGGGGGGCTTCCGCTTCGCGGGGCGCTCCCGCCACCCAAAGTTGATCTCGCCAAGCTTGAAAAAGGTGAAAGCCCTGCCAGAAGGCAAGGTGTTCTACCCGCTTTGGACCGATTTCGGGTAGACTTTGGATGATTGGAAGTTACAAGCGCCTGCGCTTCGACTGACCTGCTTCAACGGAGTGAATTCATGACGGATCGAACTAGCGGCAATCCCAAAGGGAAATCAACCGGCTCGGTCAAAGCCGAAGCGGGTGAACCAGCAAACGGGGCCGCAAATGCTGCAGTGAGTGACAGCCCAACCGTGTCACTAAAACCAAAACGGGGTGGTGGCTGGCTTAAAGGGCTGGGGTTGCTGCTGGTGCTGGGATTAGGGCTGTTGTGGTTTGCCCCGACGGTGGTGGCGATTACAGAATTACGGCAGCAGCTTGTGCCACTGGCGATGCCAGGTTTTTCGCCCAAGTTTCAGATTGGCGGGGCCGAATTCAGCTGGCTTTCTCCAATTGAGCTGCGCGACGTGACCGTCAGGCTGAAGGACGGCAGCACACTTGTCACGATTCCGAAGATTCGGTCTGAAAAATCGCTCTATCAAATGGCCTTGAGTGCCAACGCGCCGGGGCCGATTCAAATCATCGAGCCCAAGCTGACGGTGCTGTTGCGACCGGATGGCTCTAATGTTGAAGATGTGATCAATGAACTTAGCGCGATGCCCGGTAGTGGGGGAGCGTTTCGGTACCAAATTCAAGTGAGTGATGCACAGGTCGAACTCATTGACAATATGACCGAGACCAAGCATCAGCTGCAACGAGTCGCCGCAGGAGTTGACGCGGCCCGAGATGCCAAGGGCGACTATACGCTCGACGCGAAAACCTCGGGCGAAGCCAAAGTTGATGGGCATTTTGACATCGCGTTTGCCGGGAAGTTGCCTGCGCCAGACTTACTGCCAGTGACCGGGAAATTGTTGGCCAAAACGGTTGATTTTCCGCTAGCGCTGACGGAGCGAATTGTGGCCCGGTTTTCGCCGGACAGGCAATTAGCGGGGGGACTGAATACCGACCTCTCGGCCGATTGGGATCTCTCAGCCCAGCGTCAGGGAAAAGTGGCTGGCAAATTGGGGATCGCAAATGGACTCGTGATTGGCCAGCCGTTCGCCAACAGCGAAATTCCTCCGCTGGGCAACGTGAGTCTAGGGGTCGATGCGGAACTGAAGCAAAAGCTGCTGACGGTGAATTCTTGCCAGCTGTCAAGCACGCCCGGCAACATGACCGCCAAGGGGACGGTCACAGTCCCAGAGGGGGATGTTTCGACCTGGATGTCGCAATTGGCTGCTCAGGCTGAAACAGAGAACTATGAAGGTTCGACGGAGATTGAATTGCGGCAGTTAGCGGGTTTGTTTCCGCAGTTGTTGCGAATTCGCGAAGGGACGGTGGTGACTGCGGGCAAGCTGACGGGCAGTGTGAAAAGCTCGCAAGAGGGTGCTGGCCATACGTGGCAAGGCCGAGCCGATCTGGTGGACCTGGCCGCTACGGAAGCTGGCAAAACGCTGGCATGGCAAGAACCGATTCGCTGTCAGTTCAAGTTCGATAAAACGGGTGACCAGTGGCGACTGGCAGAGCTGGTTGGAACCTCTGGTTTCGCGAAGCTGACTGGCTCGGGTTCACTCGATGAGCTGAACGTTGATGGGACGATCGAGCTGGGAAAGCTGACCACCGAAATTGGAAAGTTTTTTGAACTATCGGGACAACGGCTGGCTGGCCAGGCCCAACTGGCCATCAAGGGACGTCGCACTTCACCAAATGAGGTTGACCTTAAGTCGGGCTTGTCGCTGGCACAATTCACTTACGCCCAAGGAAATCGGCCGCTCTGGCAGGACCCTAAGTGCGATGTCGCGCTGGTTTCGCGATTGAAGCTGGATGGAAACAATCAGCCGGTCGAGCTGGCCGACACGGAAGTTAAGGTTGTCTCGGGGTTGGACCAGTTGACTGCCATTGCGGCTCAACCCATTTCGCTGAAAACAAACCCCGAGAAGATGTCGGCGATGGTCACACTGACCGGAGCATTGGAACGGTGGCAACCGCGATTGCGGCCGTTCGTTGATCTTTCCGGGTACGAACTGTCGGGGCAAACCAAAGCCACGACCGAAATTTCCAAGCTGGGATCGGTTTGGACGATGTCGAAGCTGGAGTCGACAGTGACCGATTTGCAGCTTTTGGGTAATGGGCTTGCGATTACCGATCCAATGGTTGAGGTGCAATCGTCAGGGACGTTCGATATGGCTACCAACCAGTTTCAATCGCCGTTGACGAAGATTGTTTCGCGAGCGGTGCAGTTAGACTTGACCGACACTGCTATCACGACAGCCGACCGCTTGCAGCTGGCAACAGCGGGACAGGTGAAAGGTGATATGGCGGCCTTGGCGCGCTGGTTCATGGGAAGTTCGCTGGCATCCACGGGGTCGCCAGTGGGTACGCTGGCAGGGACATTTGGACTTAAGCCAGCTGGGGAATGGCATAACCTACAGTGGGACCTGGCTGTTGATCGTGGTGCATGGATGATGTTGCAGACTGGTTCAGATGGCCAAAGCAAATGGTCGCCAATCTGGCAGGAACCGCGAGCCACCTCGAAAGGGTCGGGTCAGGTCGATTGGATCAGTGGCCGGGCGAAGTTAGATGAGATTCAGTTTGCTAACGATGGCCTATCGCTAGTTGCTGGGGGATCGATTGAAGGCTTGTACGATCAGCCGCGCGTCGACTTGAAAGGGGACCTGGGTTACGACTGGGCCAAATTGTCGGGGCGTTTACCCCCTGATATGGCTCAGCACGTGCAGGTGACCGGCAAAGATCAGCGGAAGCTGAGTCTGCGTGGCTCGCTGGCGGCACCGATATCAAGCGGCGTTCAACCAGCGGTTGCTCCGGTCGCTGTCAATACAGTGGGAGCGAACCTGACACCCTTGAGCGGCGAGTTTGGGTTAGGCTGGAACCAATTAATGGCGTACGGCTTGCAGGTGGGACCCAGCCAGCTAGGCGTGAAGCTGGTCGAAGGTCAGGCAGAGATCGTGCCGATCGACACGACGGTGAACGAGGGGCGGCTTTATTTTGCTCCCAGTTTAGAAACCGTCAACGGGCAAACAGTCGTTAAGCTCCCCAAGGGACCGCTGATCGAGAAGGTGCGGATTTCGCCAGAGCTGTGCGCGGAATGGCTGAAGTATATGGCTCCCCTTGTCGCCAATAGTGCGGTCGCAGAGGGGAGCTTCTCGGTTCAGTTAACTAAGGCCGCTGTACCTGTGGCTGATGTGACTAACTCGGACATCGGGGGACAATTGCAAATTCATTCAGGACAGGTAAGACCCGGGCCGGTTGTCGAGCAATTGATTGGTACGATCAACCAGGTGAAGGGATTGGTGACTCGCAACCCGAACGCCGTAGCGATTGGCGAAGATGTCTTTGTCGAGATACCAGAACAGGCGACCGACTTCCGGCTGCTGAATGGCCGGATGCATCATCGGCAATTGACCTTTAATGTGGGCGAGGTGGCCCTGTTGACAAGTGGGTCGGTCGGGCTGGATGAAACGCTTGATCTGCGAATTGAAGTTCCGGTGCAGGACGATTGGCTGGGGAACGGGAAGTTTGGCCAGGCACTGAAGGGGAAGAGTATTCCTGTGCCGCTGGGGGGGACACTTTCCCGGCCGCGAGTCGATCCGTCGATCTTCCGAGAGCTAGCGAAACAGTTTGCGGGGTCGTTTTTGGAGGGGGAAGTCGGCGATTTACTAGGAAAAGAATTGGACAAGCCGCTGGAACAACTTGATGGGGCGCTGGAGCGGTTTTTGGGTCGACCTAAGCCCAAGAAGTAGCTGGTCGATTATGAGAGGGGCGATCATTGAGTAACACGGGCGACTGATGCGGGATCGAGTTCCGGCTGCCGCTAACGCATTGGTTTTGGGATTGCCAACGCATCAGTCTTGAACAGGCCCAACCGGGATTCTGGCGCCTTAGGCCTCGTCCCCTTCTTCTCCTTCGGGAGGGGCTTCATGCATGCCGAGTTGCCGCATTTTGCGGTAGAGGTTGGAACGGTGAAGCCCCAAAAGACGAGCAGCTTCGCTCATGTTCCCTTTAACGCGGCCGATTGCCCTACGAATAAAGTCTTTTTGAAATTCGCTGGTGGCGGGGCCCAGGCCCAGGTCAGGTGATGGTTCGAGGACGACCGATCGGTCGGGGTCGAGAATAAAGGCCAGGTCCTCGGCTTCCACTTTTTCACCCGGAGCGAGAAAGGCGACTCGTTCCATCAGGTTTCGAAGTTCTCGCACATTTCCCGGCCAATTGTGGGCCTGCAAACGCTTGCGGGCTTCATCAGACAGCGACAGCCTGGGACGCTTTGCTTGACCCGAAAAGAGCTTCAAAAAGTGTTCTGCCAGCGGGATAACATCCGCAGCCCGATCACGCAGTGGTTTGAGGTCGAGGGTGACCACGTTCAAGCGAAAATAGAGGTCCTCGCGAAACCGCTTGTTTCGAACTGCTTCGACGAGGTTCGAGTTGGTTGCGGCAATGACCCGGGTATTGATGGGAATTGTTTGGGCACCACCAACTCGAGTAATCACTTTGTTTTCGAGGACACGCAACAGCTTGGCCTGCCCACCAAGGCTCATATCGCCAATCTCGTCGAGAAACAGCGTCCCGCCGTCGGCTAGTTCGAATTTGCCGCGGCGCATATCGTGGGCGTCGGTGAAGGAGCCTTTTTCGTGCCCGAAGAGTTCGCTTTCCAATAAGGTTTCGGTCAGGGCTGCACAGTTGACGGCAATAAAAGGCTTTTCTGCCCGTGAACCGAGAAAGTGAAGTGATTGGCTGACGACTTCTTTACCGGTACCACTTTCACCCAAAATGAGGACCGGAAGATCGGTTTCGGCAAGACGGGCGACGGTGCCGCGCAAGGCGACTATGGCTGCGCTTTCGCCGATGATCGAAACACCTTTGGTCAATTGCTCGGTCAGTTGACGATGCGACCTGGTGAGTGATTCGCGTTCTCGTGTGTTTTGCAGTGCGGCTGCTACCTGACTACCCAAATCGAGAAGCGTGGTTTCGTCTTCGTCAGAAAAGTCGCCGACATGCTTATTGATAACTTCGAATGCGCCAAAGACTTTTCCATCTGCGGCAAGGAGCGGGCCACATAGCAGATTGCGGGTTTTGTAGCCGCTGGAGGCATCGACTTTCTGGCTGAAGCGGCTGTCGCGATACGCATCATCAACTCGAATGAGCCGTGCGGTATGAATGACTTCGCCGACGATTCCAGTCTTGTCTGAAAGTCGTAACGAGTTACCAGCCACACCTAGCGCGGGGCGAGCAACGACCTCGCGCTGGTCTTTATCCCACAGAAAAATGCTGGCCCGATCGCATTCGAGGAGGCGCGTGGCCTCGTGGGCGATTTGCTCCAGTAGAGGTTCGGTTTCGTGGACGGTCGAGAGCACGGTTGCGATTTTGAGTGTCGTTCGAAGTTGTTCGATTCGCTTGAGGTGCTTGACCCGGTTGGCGACTTCATCGAACGCGTGGCCGAGTGCTCTGACGAGAAGCAGAACTGACGGCAGGACTTCGTCGGGTAACGAGCGACCTGCAAGAATCAAAATGCCACCGCTGAGTGACTTGGCTGGCAAGGGAACAGCCACCGCTTTCCAACCAGCGGGCTGGTCGAAGCTCATCAGGCTTCCCTGGTCCTCATCAACGGTATTCGTCAGCCAGTTGCGGGGAATTTCCCCCAGCGAGTGTCGGCCATATTGGCTGAGCGTTGTCCAGTCCCCTTTTCGCTGCATGATTGCGACGAAAGGGGCTGCGAACTCGGTAGCCAGCTCGGGCAGTTGCTCTTTTGCGTAAGCTTCGACTGAGCCAGCAGTGAGAGAATCGGCCAAAAAACGCTCGGCTAACGGGATAAGCTGCCCGGCTGCCTCGGAGTCTTTGAGCCAGGAAATTCGAGACCATTTCAGCGACGTAGTTGACATATCGCCCTTTTTGACGTCGATTTCAGCCAGATTGTGAGGCCATAGCGACCTACGATCGGTCGGTTTTATGTTCGGCCTGAGTACACAACCGAATCAATGTGTATCGAAATGATAACAGACTAAGTCGCGGCGTCAATCTCCGGTTTGTCTGCTTGAAGCGGTACCTGCGAATGTGATGGCGCCAGTGGTGTTGAAGTCGACCTTGGCGGAAGTGTCAGGCGATTAGCGGGGCGATATACTGGAGATTCCGAGGCTGAAGAATGCCAGCCGACTTTGCCCGAATGGTCCTCATTAACGAGCTTTCTGTGATCCATCTGACGATCGTGCTGCAGGTGAAGCAGCAGCAGGATATTGCCGAGATCAAAACGTGCCTGTTGCGGCAGGGGGAACTGTCCCGGGCTGAGCCGGGGTGCGTGCGATTTGACGTCTTTCAATCGAAAAACGATGAATCGACGTTTGTGCTGCAAGAATGCTGGGAGTCTCAGGGGGCGCTCGACTTGCATCGCCTGGCTGAAGCCTACACCACCGTTTACCAGCCGCTGGTTTTGCCGCGGGTTAATCGGACCCCCTACCCATGTGAACTGATTAGCTAGTAATCGAGTGGCGGTGTCTCAGACTGGCCACAAGGCTGATGCGTCAAACAGTATTCATTGAAGCAGCCCATCAGCCGAACAAACAACCTTTCGATATAGAAACAAGTATTTCATATGCTCAATAAGTATAGCTCGCGGATTACTCAACCCCGTTCGCAAGGTGCATCGCAGGCGATGCTGTATGGAACCGGGATGACAGCCGATGACATGAACAAAGCCCAGGTGGGGATTGCCAGCGTCTGGTACGAAGGCAACACCTGCAACATGCACCTCAATAAGCTGGCCGACAAGGTGAAAGAGGGCGTTGTGGCCGCCGGCCTCGTGGGCATGAGATTCAACACCATTGGCGTTTCCGATGGCATCTCCATGGGAACCAATGGTATGT